>JASFFK010000063.1:0-9755 GCA_050124335.1 Chromatiales bacterium
GCCGAGACTTCGGCAACGGACAACCAGACAACAACAGCACCTGTAACAGAGCCTTCAACACCAGCCACGGGTAACTGACATGTGTGGTATAGCCGGTATCGTCTCCTACGAGCCTGTCAACCAGAAGCTCTATGATGCCCTGCTGGTTCTGCAGCACCGCGGCCAGGATGCAGCAGGGATTGTCACTTGCGAAGGGAGCAGCCTTCACCTGCGCAAGGACAACGGACTGGCGCGCGATGTTTTCGGAGCCGAGGACATGCTCAATCTGCGCGGCAGGATGGGGATAGCCCATGTGCGTTACCCGACCGCGGGCTGTTCATCCTCTGCTGAGGCACAACCCTTCTATGTCAACTCGCCATACGGAATTACGCTGGCGCACAATGGCAACCTGACCAATGCGGCCGAGCTTAAGAAAGAGCTCTACGTGACCGATTTGCGCCATATCAATACCGAGTCCGATTCCGAGATCCTGCTCAACGTCTTTGCACACGAGCTGCACGTGCTGCACAAGCTGCGAATCGACAGCAACGACATCTTCAAGGCCATCGAGGGTGTCCATCGACGTTGCCGTGGCGGTTATGCCGCCGTAGCCATGATCCCGGGCTACTGCATTCTCGGTTTCCGTGACCCGCATGGTATCCGTCCCGCCTGCTACGGCAAACGCGTGACTGACGAGGGTACCGAGTACATGATTGCATCAGAGAGTGTCGCGCTGGATACCCTCGGCTTCGAGCGTATTGCGGATATCGCACCGGGTGAGTGTGTCGTGATCACCAAGAAAGGCGAAATCTTCAGACAGCAGTGTGCCGAAAACCCGACTCATGCACCCTGCATTTTCGAATATGTCTACTTCGCCCGTCCTGACACGATCATCGACGACATCTTCGTCTACAAGGCGCGTCATCGTATGGGCAAGAAGCTCGGCAAGCGCATCAAGCAGATCTGGCCGGATCACGATATCGACGTTGTCATACCGATCCCCGATACCAGCCGCACCGCGGCACTGTCACTGGCTAACACCCTGAAGTTGCCCTATGCCGAGGGATTCATCAAGAACCGCTACATCGGTCGTACTTTCATCATGCCCGGCCAGCAGGCACGCAAGAAATCGGTCAGGCAGAAGCTGAATGCGATCGACCTGGAGTTCAAGGGCAAGAATGTCCTGCTCGTCGATGACTCGATCGTACGCGGAACAACTTCTCGTCAGATCGTCCAGATGGCACGTGACATGGGGGCCAAAAAGGTCTACTTCGCTTCTGCTGCGCCGCCCGTTCGTTACCCGAACGTTTATGGAATCGATATGCCTGCGGCCAGCGAACTCGTTGCACACGGCCGTACGGAAGAGGAGGTCGCAGAGTATATCGGCTGCGACAGGCTCATTTACCAGGAACTCGACGATCTCATCAACGCAGTCCAGAAGAAGACCCGCAGCCCGGTCACCCGCTTCGATACTTCTGTCTTCAGCGGCGAATATGTTACCGGTGATGTAGACGATGCCTACCTGAACGAGCTGGAATCATGCCGCAATGACGCAGCCAAGCAGCAGCGGGAGATACAGGCCAGGAACGTAATCGACCTGCACAACCACGGCCGCTAGGCATTGACAGAAAATGGCGCATTATTTATAGTTCGCCGTCTTTGGCAAGGTAGCTCAGTTGGTTAGAGCACAGCACTCATAATGCTGGGGTCGGCAGTTCGAATCTGCCCCTTGCTACCATCTACAGAAAGCGCCCGTAGAGGGCGCTTTTCTTTTTTGTGCTTCCATGTCCTTGTCACACGCTGCACGCAGCTCATGCTCCGGGGCAAGCCTCTCATTCCAGTTCACTATTCATCTCTCGCATGTCCTGAAAGGTGGCCTTGACCCGGAGCATAGAACTACTCCTGTGCCGATTCCTGTTCGCCGCTTGCCGGTGCAGCTTCCGCGCTGAAGGTTTCGCTGATCTGTTCAAGAGCAGGTTCAGCAGGCGTTGCTGTTTCAGCGGACGTTGCAGCGGGTTCGGGTTCTGACGGCTGCGCTACGTCGTTATCCGCCAAAGGTGTCTCCGGTTGTGCTGCAGATGCCCGGGTCTGATCGATGAGAAGACGGGTGTTTTCCTCTCGCGCATCCGCCAGTTCGGTCTCGAGTCGGGCTTTTTCTCCCTGAAGATGCTGGACCAGTTCCCTGTTGTTCTCATTGCCGAGCTGAAATCCGAGCAGGATCAGGGCTGTGACGATGGCTGCAACGGCAAAGTATTTGAGAGGTTCGAGGATTTTCTTGAGCACTGTTGATTGTCCGTTGTGTTGTTTTCTGTTGCCGATTCTAGCCTTTGCACGCGGGTAAGGCGAATTGTCACAGCTCATTTTTCTCTGGCTGTGCTAATCTTTATTTACTGCATGATATGTCAGAGTCTCGTGCAGTGTACTCCCCCGGTGATAAACCGGATCGCCCGGCACATCCTGCCGGGCGATTATTATCCAGCTCCTCTATTCACCTGATTCTGATGTTCCGGCCATGTCCGGACTGCGGTTTTCCAATACATGGGCACATGAACGCGCGACTCTACTATGTTCACGATCCGATGTGCAGCTGGTGCTGGGGCTTCGGGAAGACCAGAGAACGGCTGCTGCAAAGGCTTCCGCCCTCAATCGAGATCGTGCGATTGCTCGGGGGGCTGGCGCCGGACTCGAACGAGCCCATGTCGGACGAGATGCGCGAGTACCTGCAGCAGACCTGGCGCAGGATAGAGCAGCGTGTACCCGGGACTTCCTTCAATTTCGATTTCTGGCAGGTGTGCGAACCGCGACGTTCAACCTGGCCCGCATGCCGTGCCGTCATCGCCGCCCGACGCCAGGGTGCAACCTATGACGAAGTCATGACACATGCCATCCAGGAGGCCTACTACCGGCGCGCCATGAATCCGGCCGATGAGGCAGTTCTGGTGACACTGGCCGGCGAGACTGGCCTTGACCAGGCAAGCTTTCAGAAGGAGTTGCGGTCTCCTGCCGTGCAAGAGCAACTGCAGGCCGAGATGCAGAGGGGCAGGGCGATGGGCGCGACAAGTTTCCCGAGCCTCATACTGGAGCTCGATGGTGGCTTCCGTCCGGTGCCGGTCAATTACACGGATGAAGAGGTGATGCTCGAGGCCATCAGGGTACTGACTGAAGAGTAGCCTCCGGGTGAGATGTTTTCCCGTTCAGCCATTCTCTTCATTGCCTGGTGGAAGAGGGCTACGAGTTGGCCAGCATCTGGCGCAGGTTCGCAAGGTGGGCCATGCCGGTTTCGCGAGTCTGCTGTTTTTGCTGTTGCTCTCCCTCCCAGAGCAGGTACTCGTCAGGAATCTCCTGCAGAAAACGGCTCGGTTCGCAGAATATCCATTCACCGTAACGGCGCCGTTTTTCGGCCAGTGACATCACGAGCTGCTGCCGTGCACGGGTGATGCCGACGTAGGCAAGCCGGCGTTCCTCCTCGATGTTCTCTTCCTCAATGCTCGTCCGGTGTGGCAACAGTTCCTCTTCCATGCCGACGAGGTAGACAAGCGGGAACTCCAGTCCCTTGGCTGCGTGGAGCGTCATCAGCGAGACACGGTCATTGCTGTTCTCTTCGTCCTGGCGTTCCAGGATATCCTGCAGCATCAGGTGATTCACGAGCTCGTCCGGGGCGGTTTTCTCTTTCTGCTCAAGCCTTTGCAACCATTCCACCAGCTCGAGGACGTTCTCCCAGCGCCGCTCGGCGACCTGTTCCGACGAACTGCGTTCGCGAAGAATATCCATGTAGTCAATTTCCTGGAGAAGTTTGAGCAGCGCCGCGGAAGTACGCTCTTCGCAGGCCTGCCGCTGATGATGCATCATCCAGTCATGAAACTCGCGCAGACGTTTGAGGCGACGACTGTCGATCACCTCTGCAAGACCAAGTTCATGACAGGCAGCAAGAAGGCTGATGTCTCGACGGTTGGCATAGGCGGCAAGCTTTTCGAGTGTCGTGGAGCCGATTTCACGCCTGGGAACATTGACAATTCGCAGGAAGGCCGAGTTGTCGTCCGGGTTGGCCATGAGTCGCAGATAGCTCATGGCATCCTTGATTTCAGCGCGGCTGAAGAAGGAGAGCCCGCCGCTCAGAAAGTAGGGAAGGTCATGCTGTCGAAGCATTTTTTCGAAGACGCGTGCCTGGTGGTTTCCACGGTAGAGAATCGCGATATCGCCGAGTGGTCGTCCCTGGAACTTCTGCATGAGAATATCCGAGACGACTCGTTCTGCCTCGTGCTCCTCGTCCTTGCACTGTATGACCCTGATACGCTCGCCTTCGCCGAGCGCGCTCCAGAGCTTTTTTTCAAAGACATGAGGATTGTTGGCGATGAGCGCATTGGCCGAGTGAAGGATCGTGCTGACAGAGCGATAGTTCTGCTCCAGCATGATGACCTTGAGGCGCGGGAAGTCCTTGCTGAGCTGCAGCAGGTTCTGCGGGTTGGCTCCGCGCCATGCATAAATCGACTGGTCATCGTCGCCCACGACCGTAAATGCCTGGCGTACGCCGGTCAGTAACCGAACGAGCCGGTACTGACTGAGATCGGTATCCTGGTACTCGTCGACAAGCATGTAGCGGATGCGTGATTGCCATTTTTCGAGCAGGGCAGGATGCTGCTCTAACAGCTTGACCGGCTGCCAGATGAGGTCATCGAAATCAACGGCGTTATAGGCGCGCAGGCTGCGTTCATAATCGGCATAGATGCTCGCTGCCTGGTGCGTGGACTTGTCCTCCGCGCCAGCCAGCACCTCTTCCGGCGTCAACATGGCGTTCTTCCATCCGGAGATTTGCCAGCGCACCTGTGCGGCACGTTCACTGTCGTTTTGTTTGAGGAGTTCCTTGATAAGAGGCGTGGTGTCCTGTTCGTCGAGCAGGGTGAAGCCTGACTTGAGCCCGGCGGCTGCGAGCTCCTGGCGCAGGATAGAGAGTCCCAGCTGGTGAAAGGTGCTCACCTTGAGGCCACGCGTGAGCTCTCTCTCGAGCAGTTCGCTGACACGCCCCTTCATTTCCCGCGCAGCCTTGTTGGTGAAGGTGACGGCGAGGATATTGCGTGCCGGGATGCCTGCCTCGCGGATCAGCCAGGCGATCTTTTGCGTGATTACGCGGGTTTTGCCGGAGCCTGCGCCGGCGAGCACAAGCAGGGGGCCGCCGATGTACTCGACGGCGTCCTGCTGCTGCGGGTTGAGTCCGCTGTTATTCACTGAATGAGGCAAGAAAAGTCCCTCACCCGCATGGGTGACAATCTGCTGGAAAAAGGAAAATGGCGTCTTCGGGTCAGTGGTATTATCCTATCCGACCACTCGGGAAATGTTAAGAAGAGATGACGGAAAGAAGCCACGAGGCGCCATCGATGAGCATGGATGAGAAACGCACACGCGAGGCGTGGCGCGTCTTCCAGATCATGTCGGAATTCGTTGACGGATTCGAGAAACTGGAGTGCATTCATCCGGCCGTGAGTGTCTTTGGTTCGGCACGCACGCCGGAAGAGCACCCCTGGTATCAGAAAACACTTGAAATCGCACACCTGCTCTCTGACAGCGGCTTCTCGGTCGTTTCGGGCGGCGGGCCGGGCATCATGGAGGCTGCCAACCGGGGCGCCCAGATGGGCAAGTCGGACAGTATCGGCGTGAATATCGTGCTTCCGCACGAGCAGAAGGGAAACGACTATCAGGATATCAGCCTGGATTTCAAGTACTTCTTCGCTCGCAAGGTCATGTTCGTCAAACATGCTGCTGCCTATGTGGTCATGCCCGGAGGCTTCGGTACTCTGGACGAGTTCGCCGAGATCCTGACACTGATTCAGACCGGCAAGAGTCGCAGGATTCCGATCATCCTGGTGGAGCGTGATTTCTGGAAAGGACTGATCGAGTGGTTCGACAGCACGCTCAACGGTCATGGTACGATCAGTCCGGAGGATCTCGATCTGATCCAGATGATCGATGACCCCCGCGAGGTTGTCGAGGCAATCTTCCAATTCTACGAAGGCCGCACCATCGAGCCTTTGCCACAGGAGCACGAGCTGCTGCTGCAGCTGTGATGATGACCGAGATGAAAACAGGTGCCGTATTATTCCTTGCAACGATCGCCCTCCCGGCCTATGCGGCAGACGAGGTACCGTCGACGGTCAGCGTTCACGAGGGCGAGAAAGTCACCATCACCGAGTACCATCCGAAGGATCTGCGTGAACGCATCGAGGTAGACCCGGTCAACGGACGTCCGTATGTCCTCATCGACAGCGATGGTAATGGTCAGCTGGACCGCAACAGTGGTGATCCGCGCAGCAACGATGGACTCATGATGTGGAGCATCAGGCAGTGGTAATCGACTGACCGGGCGGGAGGTTGCCTCTCCTCCGGTTTTCAGGAAAAGCACTGTAGTGACACTTATGCCTGCTTGAATGCAGGTTCGCATTGCCTATAATGCCCCCATTTTCCCCTACCCGGTTTTTTCGCATGTCGCTCAAGTCGGCCCAGCAGCGTTTCGTGCAGTTGCGTGAAAACAAGCTGTTTGAAACCTTTGTCATCTTCGTGATCGTCCTGTCGGCACTGGTCATCGGCGTGAAAACCTACCCGATACCCGACTGGTCGGTCAGGCTGATCATCTGGCTCGATATGGGCATCACGCTCTTTTTTCTGGTCGAGATCAGCATCCGCCTGATGGCGAGCGAGAGTGTCGGAAAATTTTTCAAAAATGGCTGGAATGTCTTCGATTTTGTCATCGTCGTGGCCAGCCTGGTCCCGCTCGAGGGCAGTGAGACTGCATTTCTCGGCCGCCTGTTGCGAATCTTCCGCGTGCTGCGACTGGTCGCAATCATCCCGGAACTGAGGGTGCTGCTGAGTGCCTTCATGACCGCGATTCCACGCATGGGTTACGTGTCGCTGCTGATGTTCATCATCTTCTATATCTACGGCGCCATGGGATCGATCTTTTTCGCGAGCATCAACCCGGAATTGTGGGAGAACATCTCGATTTCCATGCTGACGCTGTTCCGTGTCGCGACCTTCGAGGACTGGACCGATGTCATGTACGAGACGATGGCGGTCTATCCGATCAGCTGGCTCTACTATCTCACCTTCATCTTCGTGGTCGCCTTCGTCTTCCTGAACATGATGATCGGCATCGTGCTTGAAACACTACAGAAAGAGCATGAAAAGTACGACAGGGAGACCGGGGAAGGCGAGGCTGGAGAAGTCCACTGGATTCGTGAACATACGGAGGCCATGGAACAGCGACTCGAACGTATCGAGGAGATGCTCAGGGCAAACAGGGGGCAATAAAAAACGGGGCCAGTGGCCCCGTTTTTTTCACCAAACTGCCAGTGTTTACTGGGCAGGTGCCGGTGCAGGTGCTGGTCCACGCGGACGCGGGGCCGGGCGTGCCGGCGGACGCGGTGGCATGGGACGCTGGCGGTAGTTCGGGCCAGGGCCGTAGCTCGGTCCGGGGCCATAACCGGGGGCTGCACCAGGACCCGGTCCATATCCCGGACCAGGGCCGTAGCCAGGTCCCGGGCCGTATGGGCCATAGCCATAGGGTGTGCTGTAGTTGTAGCCACGGCCCTCACCGGCGCCATACATGTAGCTGTCGCCACTCCAGTCGGTGTCAGCGTCAGCCCTGCCGCTGAAGTTCATGTCGAATTCACCGGAGCCGCGACCGCGACCGCTGCCGTCACCGTAGCCCCAGCCACTGCCGTCACCCCAGCCGCTGGTATTGCTATCATCGCCGCCCCAGGGACCCCAGGACTCGGCATATGCTGTTGAAGTTACCATGACTGCCGCAACTGCTGCGGCTGAAAGGAATCGTTTCATTCTTGTCATCTCCTCTGGATGTTGAGTCAATGACTGTAGCAGATTGAACGGAAAAGAAAATAGCCAGAAGAAAAATCAGCGTTTGCTGTTATTGTCGGGCAGGGCGCCAGTAGCGGTTTTGTTCTGTTGATGCAGCCTGTGGATGTTTGCCGGATTTCCCCTTGCCGTCGTATTTCTCTCGAAGCCCGTTCCTGTGACGCAGGTCCCTGATCCACGTGTGCAAGTACGCCCGATGCATGCGCTTTCCGGGGCATCTCGACTCGTTGACCGAGACCGCTTGACGGGTATCAATCGTGACCCTGTGTTGCGTCGAGTGATAAGCTTCGCAGGAATTTTTTCCCGTGACGAACGCAGATGATCGACGCCAAAGCGGCAGGCATGCAGAGTAAGGACAGAACAGGATACCGGTTGCTGGCCGAAAACTGGCGCCAGGTACTCGCCATGCTGTTTCTGGGCTTTTCTGCCGGCCTGCCACTCCTGTTGATCTTCTCGACACTCTCTTTATGGCTGAGGGAGGCGGGCGTCGACAGGAGCGCTGTGACCTATTTCAGCTGGGCTGCGCTCGGCTATTCATTCAAATTCGTCTGGGCGCCTCTCGTGGACAAGCTGCCGTTGCCGTTCCTGCATCAGCTCATGGGAAAGCGGCGCAGCTGGCTGCTGCTGGCGCAGGTCATGGTCATGACAGCCATGGTCTGGATGGCCATGAACGATCCCTCGACTGCCAGCGGACTCCATTACATGGCCTTTGCCGCAGTCATGCTCGGGTTTTCGTCGGCAACCCAGGATATCGTCATCGATGCGTTTCGTATTGAAGCCGTGCAGAGTGATGTGCAGGCGCTCATGGCATCAACCTATGTCGCGGGATATCGTGTCGGCATGATCGTGGCCGGTGCCGCCGCGCTCTACCTCGCAGACTGGCTTGGCACGACGAGGGAGAATTATCTCTACAGCGCCTGGCAACTGACCTACCTGGCCATGGCCGGCGCCATGCTCGTTGGGGTCTTCACCACGCTGTCGATCAGGGAACCTGCACGCACACAGGAGTCGAGCTATCTGCATACATCGCGCGACTACTTCCGCTTCGTGCTGCTCTTTGCAGGTTTCGTGGCTGCCATCATCCTGGCCTATCTCTCGCTGTCGGATGTCGTCACCGCAACGAAGAGCTGGCTGGTCCAGGCCGGGGCGATCGAGGAACTGGCATCATTCGTTGCCGAGGCGTTCCGCCTGTTTGCGGCGCTGCTGGCAGCGCTGTTCGCCGGCTGGTTACTGGTACGCATCCATCTTGCCGACAGGCGGATGCTGCGGGATACCTATATCGATCCTGTCGCGGATTTCTTCAGGCGCTATGGCAAGGCGGCAATCCTGATCCTGCTGCTGGTCGGTTTCTATCGCGTCTCGGACATCGTGCTCGGTGTCATCTCCAATGTCTTTTACCAGGACATGGGCTTCAGCAAGGACCAGATTGCAACCGTGACCAAGGTGTTTGGTATCTGGATGACGATTCTCGGGGGCTTTCTCGGCGGTTTTCTGACATTGCGTTATGGTGTGATTCGTATCCTGATGCTCGGGGCTGTCATGACGGTTGTCACCAACCTGCTGTTTATCCCGGTTGCCAACAATCCCGGCGACGTCATGCTGCTCTATGTTGTGATCGGGGCTGACAACATAACCGCGGGACTCGCGAGTGCTGCCTTCATCGCCTATCTCTCGAGTCTCACGAGTCTCTCGTTTACTGCCGTGCAGTATGCAATCTTCAGCTCGCTCATGACGCTGTTCCCGAAACTGCTTGGCGGTTATTCCGGTTCGATCGTCGATGCGGTTGGGTATCAAAACTTTTTTCTCGCGGCGTCGATGATCGGCATACCAGTCTTTCTCCTGGTCTGGCTCGCCGGAAAGTTCACACGGGTGAAAGAGGCATGAACGAATCACTCCCGCTCCTTGCTGCACTG
>JASFFK010000064.1:0-9710 GCA_050124335.1 Chromatiales bacterium
TCCATCGCGACGCCGTGGTAGTCTCCGGCCAGGTCAGCCGCGTACTTGCAAACGTCGACCTGCTGAGGCTCGATCTCGGCATCTTCGTGCTGCACCTGATCATGACGGCACTGTTTCTCGCCTACCCGCTGTTGCTGCGAGACATGGGAGGAATTGCCAGCGAGGATCACTGGACCATTTACCTCCCGGTGCTCGTGCTGTCTATCATGCTCATGGTGCCTTTCATCATCATTGCCGAGAAGCGAGGCAAGATAAAGCAGGTCTTCCTGCTTGCGATCATTGCGCTCTCGCTGGGTCTGTTCGGTATGGGCGAGTTCGCATCGGGGAAGTGGGGGCTTGTCGGCTGGCTGCTGCTCTTTTTCACAGCCTTCAACCTGCTCGAGGCATCGCTGCCGTCACTGATCTCCAAGATCGCGCCCGCCGACGCCAAGGGTACGGCGATGGGGGTCTACTCGACCTCGCAGTTCGCAGGGGCCTTTTTCGGCGGCGCCGCAGGCGGCTGGATCCACCAGCAGTTCGGCGCTCAGGCAGTCTTGCTGTTCGGCGCCGGCATGGCCGTTCTTTGGCTGCTGTTCGCTGCCGGCATGAGAGCACCGGAACCGCTCAAGCCGCGGCTGGTCAACATTCGCAACATGCCTGGCAGCAGCAGCGAAATCAGTGAATTGTTCCACAGGATTGCCGGGGTGCGGGAAGTGGTCATCGCCCCCGACGAGGGTGTGGCTTACCTGAAGGTGGATTCGAAAAAGCTCGACGAGGAAGCGCTGGAAGCAATGGAGGCTTCCGCGTAAACTGCATCAAATCATTTGGAGAAGAACATGGCAACGAGAGGCGTAAACAAGGTCATCCTGGTAGGCAACCTCGGGCAGGACCCGGAGGTGCGTTACATGCCCAACGGCAACGCGGTGACCAACATTTCAGTCGCCACCAGCGAATCATGGAAGGACAAAAGCACCGGGGCCGACCAGGAGCGCACAGAGTGGCACCGGGTCGTGATGTTCCGCCGACTGGCGGAGATCGCAGGCGAGTACCTGCGCAAGGGCTCCAAGGTCTACATCGAGGGCAAGCTGCAGACGCGGAAGTGGCAGGACCAGAACGGCCAGGACCGCTACACGACCGAGATCGTCGCAGACCAGATGCAGATGCTCGACAGCCGGGGTGGTGGTACCGCAACGATGCCTGAAGGGCAATACGAAGGACGAAGCTCCGGTGGCGGCAGGGACAACGGCTTCTCACAGCAATCCTCGCAGCCCCCGGGTGATTTCGAGGACGATATCCCTTTCTAAACCGGACCTCATCAGACTCCGGACACAGGAACCGGCGGTCATACCGCCGGTTTTTTTATGCACTCCGGAGAAAAGACGGCTGCACCGGCGGGAGGCGGATTCGGACTACTCGATCGGGAAAAGAATCTCGTTGCGCCGCAGGAACCAGGGCTTGAAAGGTGCATCATAGCGGGCCCAGACCGGTGGACCGGCCGGCTCGAGCTGCCTCGAGGCCATCCACTCCTCGAGCTGCACAAGATGCTCACGATAGGATTTTCGGCTCCAGCCCCCTGAATAGCGAATGACGGCCATACGCCTGGCTGGTATTTCCCGCAGATAGACCGATGAATCCAGCGGCTCCGGCAGCGAGTCCAGGTCGTAACCGGCGGGCATCATGAAGCTCACTGCCCAGCTGTCACCGACCTCTTGCTGGCTCACCGGCGCCGTCATCGCGATCTCCTGCCCCGCGGGCTCTTGTGACACAGGAGCGGTCATCGCGATCTTCGCCTCCGGCTTGTTGTTGCCCGTGATATAGCGAAACAGCCGTCTGAACGCCCGGCTGCTCGCATCCTCGAGGCTTCCCTCGACGCGGGTCTCCGCGACGACCTGCGGCGCATAGTCCCGGATCTCGAAGTCACCCTCTTTTTCGACGAGCGTGTATTTAGCCTCTTCGACAGCCATAAGATTCGGTACCGGCAGAAGGATGAGCAGCATCGTCATGATGCCGGGATAAATGTTCTTCATGCTGTCAGCATAAACAGCCCCTGGGAAGGATGCCAGTATCCATGATGGAGTCATTGAGGCGACATTCAACACACCTTTTCATGACACCTTCTCCCCGGGAGAGTCATTCCGCGCAGCGGTCTCCGATTCGAGACCGCGCCTCTTCCAGAGCAGGTAAATGGCCGGGATCACGAAAAGTGACAGCAATGGAGCCGTGATCATGCCGCCAATCATCGGGGCAGCGATTCGCTGCATGACCTCTGAACCTGCTCCCGTACCGATGAATATCGGGATCAGACCGGCGACGATAACGGCAACCGTCATGGCCTTGGGACGCACGCGCAACACGGCCCCTTCCATGATCGCCTCCTTGAGTCTCGCGTCGGTCAGGGCACCCTGCCGTACTTTTTCCTTCAGGCTGTTGTCGAGATAAACCAGCATGATGACTCCGAACTCGGCCGCGACGCCGGCCAGCGCGATGAAGCCGACCCCGACAGCGACCGAGAGGTTGAAACCCAGCAGGAAGATGAGCCAGAAACCGCCAACGAGCGCAAACGGCAGGGAGGCCATGACGAGCAGCGCCTCTCCGGTCCGGCGAAATGCCAGGTAGAGCAGAATGAAAATGATCACCAGCGTCAGGGGGACGACCTGGCTCAACCGCTCCTGCGCTCGCAACATGTACTCGTACTGCCCTGACCAGGTGATGGAATAGCCCGGCGGCAGCTCGACATTCTCGCGCACCGCACGCTGTGCATCGGTGATATAGGAGCCGAGATCCACATCACGGATATCGACAAACGTCCAGCCATTGAGGCGCGCATTCTCACTCTTGAGCATTGGCGCGCCGTCGACAATCTCGATGGAGGCCACCTGTCCAAGTGGCACCTGGGCACCCGAGGATGTCACGAGCGGCAACTGGCGTAACTTCTCGAGATCATCGCGCTGCTCACGCGGGAAACGCAGGTTGACCGGGTAGCGCTCCAGTCCCTCGACCGTTTGCGTGATGTTGATGCCGCCGATTGCAGCCGCAACCACCTGGTTGATGTCAGCGATATTGAGGCCGTAACGCGCGGCAGCGAGGCGGTCCGGACGAATGTCGATGTATCGTCCGCCCGCGACACGCTCCGAGTAGGCCGAGACCGTACCGGGAACATCGGAAACGACCTGCTCAATCTCGCGGCCGATCTGCTCGATGACCTTCAGATCCGGTCCGGCTACCTTGATACCGACCGGTGTCTTGATGCCGGTCGCCAGCATGTCGATGCGCGTCTTGATCGGCATGACCCACGCATTGGTGACGCCGGGAAAATTGACGGTGGCATCCAGTTCCTGGATGAGCTTCCGTGTCGTCATGCCCTCGCGCCACTGGTCGCGCGGCTTGAGCTGGATGAGCGTCTCGATCATCGTCAGCGGCGCGGGATCGGTTGCTGTGTCGGCACGACCGATCTTCCCGAATACCTGCTTGACCTCGGGTATCGTCTTGATGAGGCGATCAGTCTGCTGAAGCAACTCCTGGGCCTTGCCGATCGAAAGCCCCGGCAACGTGGTCGGCATGTACATCAGGTCTCCCTCGTCGAGTTCCGGCATGAACTCGGACCCCAGCCCGGTCGCAAAGCGAGCCAGCCAGGGCGTTTCACGGAAGCGCTGCTTCCACTCTTTTGCCATCTCTTGCTGTGCCGATTCGATGTTTGAGACGATCCGGCGCGTACTGCTCTCATCCGGCGCATCCGTGATCGTCGCGTAAGCCGTGAAAGGCCATTTCAACGGCTCGAGAAACCCGGAAATCCCGCTCACCGGAATCACGAGACTCAACATGAGCAGCAATGAAACCAGGATGGTCAATCGAGGCATTTTCATGACAGCCGACAGCATCGGTCGGTAGAGCCAGATCAACAGACGATTGAGCGGGTTGGTGCGCTCATCCGGGATGCGTCCGCGAATGAAGTACCCCATGAGGACGGGTACCAGGGTGACCGCGAGACCGGCCGAGGCGGCCATGGCATAGGTCTTCGTGTAGGCCAGCGGTGAGAAGAGGCGCCCCTCCTGCGCCTCGAGCGTGAAGACCGGCAAAAAGCTCAGCGTGATAATCAGCAGCGAAAAGAAGAGTGCAGGTCCCACCTCGATCGCCGCCGTGGTCACGGTTTGCCAGTGCTCGCGCCCCCGCGGCATCTGCCCGTGGGCATGCCTGTAACGCTCGAGGTGCTTGTGCGCATTCTCGATCATCACGATGGCCGCATCGACCATGGCACCGATGGCGATCGCGATGCCGCCAAGCGACATGATGTTTGCATTGATGCCCTGCTGCTGCATGATGATGAAGGATGCCAGCACTCCCAGCGGCAGCGTGACGATGGCGACAAATGCCGAGCGCAGGTGAAACAGGAACAGCAGACACACCAGCGCCACCACGATGAACTCCTCGATGAGTTTCTCCGTGAGGTTGTCGACAGCACGGTGGATCAGGGCCGAGCGGTCATAGGTCTCGATGATCTCGACCCCTTCAGGGAGCCCCTGCTTGAGTTCCTCGATGCGCTGCTTGACCGCATCGATGGTCGTCAGGGCATTCTCGCCATAACGCATGACGACGATACCACCCGTGATTTCGCCCTGACCGTCAAGGTCCGCCACGACGCGCCGCATCTCCGGACCAATCTGGAGGGTTGCGATATCCTCGAGCAAGACGGGTGTTCCGCCCTCGGTCGTTGCCACCGGGATCGCGCTCAGATCATCGAGTGACTGCAGGTAGCCGCGCGTACGAATCATGTATTCGGCTTCAGCCAGCTCGATGACAGAGCCACCGACTTCCTGGTTGGCATTGCGGATTGCCATGCTGATGGTATTCAGGGGAATGCCATAGGCGCGCAGCTTTTCAGGATCCACCACGACCTGGTACTGCCGCACCATGCCGCCAACCGTCGCCACCTCGGCAACCCCCGGTACAGTCTGCAGTTCGTATTTCAGAAACCAGTTTTGCAGGGTGGTCAGCTGCGCCAGGTCATGCATGCCCGTGCGGTCGATCAGAGCATAGCTGTAGATCCAGCCCACACCAGTGGCATCCGGTCCGAGGCGTGGCTGAACACCTGCCGGCAAATCGGCCGCTGCCTGGTTGAGATACTCGAGTACGCGAGCACGCGCCCAGTAGATATCGGTACCATCCTCGAACAGGACGTAGACATAGGAGTCCCCGAAAAAGGAGTAGCCCCGAACAACCTCGGCGCCCGGTACCGACAGCATGGTCGTGGTGATCGGGTAGGTCACCTGCTCCTCGACAACACGCGGTGATTGCCCGGGATAGCTGGTCTTGATGATGACCTGCACATCAGAAAGGTCCGGTATCGCATCGAGCGGTGTTTGCTTCAGGGCTTGCCAGCCCCAGGCGGTGATCAGCAGGCTGGCAACCAGAACAAGGAAGCGGTTCTGCACGGACCAGCGAATAATGCCCTTCAGCATCCTACTCTCCGCTCATGCGCTGAAAACTGGCTTGCAGGCTCGACTCCGAGTCGATCAGGAACTGCCCGGATGTGACGATCTCGTCGCCCTCATTCAGACCGCTCAGGATCTCTACCTTGCCATTGCTATGCGCACCGACCACAACGTCCACGGGCTGGAAGCGGCCGTCACCAAGTGACGTGACAACCGTGTCACGCTCACCGGTCCGTATCAATGCTTCTGCAGGAATCAGCAGCGTGTCACGCTGCGGGCCACCGTAGATCTTGACCTCGGCAAACATGTTGGGCTTGAGGGTCATGTCGGGGTTCGGAAACTCGAGCCGCACGCGCAGGGTCCGGCTCTTCATATCGAGCTCCGGATAGATGTAGTCGACCTTCCCTTCCCAGGACTTCCCCGGCCACGCAGGCACACTGATCTCGGCGGTCAGCCCCTGACTGAGCCATCCGATCTGGTGTTCGTAGACATCGACCATGACCCAGACACTGGAGAGATCGGCGATCGTCATCATCTCCGTGTCCGGCTTGAGGTACATACCTTCGCGTGCACCGAGCATGGTTACGATGCCCTCACCGGGCGCATAGACCGGCAAGGCGTTTCGCGTTTCCCTGCTCTCCTCGAGCTGGCGAATGGTGGCATCATCGATGCCCAGTATGCGAAGACGGTTGCGGGCATTGCGGACACGGCTGCTGTCTGACTGCTCCATTGCGATGAAGAAATCGACCTGAGCCGACAATATCTCGGGCGAGTAAAAGGTACCCAGCTTGTCTCCCTTGCTGATCCGCTCCCCTTCGGAACGAATCATGAGCGACTCCATCCATCCCGGCGCGCGAGGATGCAGGTGAATGAGCTTCGTTTCGTCGTAATCAACACGGCCGACCGTCTTGATGAAACGCCACAGGGTGTCCTTGCGGACAGCCTCGGTCCGCAATCCCATACTCTGGATAATCTCCCCCTTCACGGAGACTGCGGGATGTTTGCCCGTGTTCGGGTCGATCATCTTTGGCACCAGATCCATGCCGCAGATCGGACAGGTGCCTTCTTCATCCTTGATAATCTGCGGATGCATCGGACAAACATACCTGGAATCCATGTGTTTCTTTGCGTGCTCCAGCACGCTGTCATCGCTGGCATCAGCCAGGGATTCACTCGGCCTGTCCGGCTCGTCCAGGCAACCGGCAAGCAACAGGAAAGCAACAGGTAACAAGAGGTAACGGCTCATGACTCACATCCCTTGCAGCCAAAGAGGCTGCTTGAATAAAACAACAAAGGAGACGGCGTCAGCAGCTGCTGACGTCAGGTGGATGTGATGCTACTGGGTGGCCGCTGCAGCTGGCCCGGGCTGAAGTTGTAGAAGTGATCGACAGGAAGAGGAGTGTATCCGGTATTGCCTTCGAACACGGAAAACATGTCGCTCGCCAGCAATGCCGAGCCGGACAGCATGAGGCAGAGCTGGCACTTGTGACACTCGTCGGCAACAGCGAGGGTATCATCGGCCGGTTCCGCAGTCATGTGACATGGATGGGATGCAGATTGAAGGACCGCCGTACCGCCGGCATGCAGACAGGGCAACAGCACAGACGCCAGCGACTGCAACGGCAGACAGAGCATGACGAAAAGGGCAATGCCCCGGGCTGTTTTTCTGCACATGTCCATGATGATCTGATTATAGCCAGAAATCTTTCATAAATGGCTAAGCCCGCAGAAAATCAGGGTAATATGCGACGAACAGGCGTGCGGCAACAATCCCGATCCTATGACAGGCAAAGACGATCACATGTTTACCATCGGCTGGCGAGAATGGGTCGCACTACCTGATATTGGCTTGCCCGCTATCAAGGCCAAGATCGACACAGGCGCCAAGACCTCCGCACTGCATGCTTTTATGGTGGAGCGCGTCAAACGCAACAGGCGTGATCACGTTCGTTTCCTGATGCATCCGCTGCAGCTGCGCGACACACCTGTCGTGGAGTGCGAGGCGCCACTAGTCGATATCAGGCAAGTCAGCGATTCTGGCGGCCACAGGGAACAGCGCTTCGTCATTGAGACGCGCCTGGTTCTGGGTGAGCTGGAATGGCCTGTCGAACTGACACTCACCAACAGGGACAGCATGCGTTTCCGCATGCTGCTTGGCAGGCGCGCCATGGAAAAACGCCTGCTGGTGGATCCGGCCGCATCCTATCTGGCCGGCAAACTCAATCCGAAAAAATGTTATCGTTAGGCGTCAAGGAAACAGCGCCGTTGCATCAAGAAACCTGAACAATATCCCGATGAAAATCTGCATACTTTCCCGCAACAGGAACCTCTACTCGACCCGCCGCCTTATCGAAGCAGCCCGTGAACAGGGGCACGAAGTCAGCGTTATCGACGTGCTGCGCTGCTACATGAACATCGTCTCGAACAACCCCTCCATCCATTACCGGGGCGAGACACTCGAAGGCTTCGATGCGGTAATTCCGCGCATCGGGGCATCCGTAACCTTCTATGGCTCGGCAGTTCTTCGTCAGTTCGAGATGATGGGGGTCTATCCTCTCAATGAATCCGTTGCCATTACGCGCTCGCGCGACAAGCTGCGATCGATGCAACTGCTCGCACGCAAGGGGCTCGGACTGCCCGTCACCGGCTTCGCCAACAAGCCGGACGATATCAAGGACCTCATCAAACTCGTCGGCGGTGCACCGCTGGTCATCAAGCTCCTCGAGGGGACACAGGGTATCGGCGTCGTACTCGCCGAAACCCAGAAGGCAGCGGAGAGCGTGATCGAGGGATTCATGGGAGTCAAGGCTGACATTCTGATCCAGGAATACATCAAGGAGGCAAAGGGTGCCGATATCCGCTGTTTCGTCATCGGCGGCAAGGTGGTGGCTGCAATGAAACGGCAGGCAGCACCGGGGGAGTTTCGTTCCAACCTTCATCGCGGCGGCACTGCCGAACTGATCCGGATCACACCGGAAGAGCGCTCGACGGCCGTGCGTGCTGCCCGCACCATGGGGCTCAACGTCGCAGGTGTCGACCTGCTGCGTTCAAATCACGGACCACTGATCATGGAGGTCAATTCCTCACCCGGTCTCCAGGGCATCGAGGCGGCGACCGGGAAGGATGTTGCCGGCATGATCATCAAGTTCATCTCCGACAATGCAAAGCCGGGCAAAACCCGGACGCGCGGCAAGGGCTGAGACAGGGGCTGACCGGATGCCTGCGCGCAAACCCCGCAACAAGGCGTTCGAACTCGGTGGCATCATGATCGAGCCGGGGCAGCAACATTACATCGAGCTCCCGCTGCCAGCGCTCTACACACATTCCAATGTTTTCATGCCGGTACACGTCTCTGTTGGCAAGGAAGCGGGACCCGTCATGTTCATCAGCGCAGCCGTGCATGGTGACGAAATCAACGGCGTTGAAATCATCCGCAGGGTCATCAACACAAAAGCGATGAGGCGCCTGAGGGGAACGCTGGTCAGCGTACCGGTCGTCAATGTCTACGGGTTCATCAGCAAGTCACGCTACCTGCCCGATCGCCGCGACCTCAACCGCTCCTTCCCCGGTTCCGAACAGGGCTCCATGGCTGCCAAGCTTGCCCACCTCTTCCTGCAGGAAATTACCAGGAAATGTGACTTCGGGGTTGACCTCCATACTGCAGCGATCGGGCGCGAGAACCTTCCACAGATTCGCGCACGCCTCGAGGGTGACGAGAAACTTGCCGAACTTGCATCGGCCTTCGGTGCTCCGGTGATCCTCGATGCGGGATTTCGGGACGGCTCCTTGCGCCAGTCAGCAGCAAGAGAGAAATGCAACATCCTGCTCTACGAGGCCGGCGAAGCCCTGCGCTTTGATGAATTCTGCATTCGCGGTGGCGTCAAGGGCATTATCAACGTCATGCGTCATATCGGGATGCTGCCGGCCTCACGTCGCCGCAAGCAGACAATCGAACCGGCTGTTGCGCATTCCAGCCGCTGGGTGCGTGCACCGCGCAGCGGCATTCTGCGAACCACCTGCCCGATGGGCAAACGTATTCACAAGAACGACGTGCTCGGCTATGTCTCGGATCCCTTCGGCACCTCTGAAGTCGCTGTTCGCGCACCGGTCAATGGCATGATCATCGGCAAGACGACCCTGCCGCTCGTTCATGAGGGCGAGGCTATCTTTCATATTGCACGCTTCGAGGCCCTCGAGGACGCTGAAGCCGTGCTGGAAACATTCCAGAACGAGATCGATCCGATGGATAACGGTGTACCAAGACCGGAAGATGAACCCATGATTTTCTGAAAGTCCGGGGGC
>JASFFK010000065.1:0-9377 GCA_050124335.1 Chromatiales bacterium
AGGGTGCAGATTCTACGTTTTCGACCGATCTTGTCAAGCAGGATTTTGCAAATCCGGTGAAATTCAACCACTCCGCACACCCCCTCTCAACAGCTGTTTTCGTCGCGAACACGGACCTCGATATCACCGCCGCCGAAGATGGCGACGCTAACGGTGATCGGACGGCAGCAGATCGAACAATCCTCGATGTACTCCTGCTTGTCGATACCGGGATCGATAAAGAGATCGATCTGTTCGCCGCAACAGGGGCAAGTCACACGCACCTCTTCGCAGCCGGTCACGGTGCCTCCTGCAGGTAGCGAATGATGCGCTGCTCGAGCCAACGAGCAGGCAGCAGGTTCCCGCCGATGAAACCGACATGGCCGCCATGACGCGACAGCTCCAGTCTGACTTGCGGCGACAACTCCTCTTCACCGGGCACGGTTTCAGGGAACATGAAGGGATCATCCTGCGCATGCAGGATCAGTGTCGGCCTGCTGATGGTTTTCAGAAACTGGCGAGAACTGCAACGGCGGTAATAGTCGTCAGCCCCATCGAAACCATGCAGCGGCGCTGTGACCCGGTCATCGAACTGCCAGAATGTCTGCAGGCTGTCGACGTCGACACCCAGGGGAGAGGGCCGGGTCGTGAAGCGCGCCTTGTAGCCCCTGCGCATCTTTTGCATGAGGTGATTCTGGTAAATGCGCGAGAGACCCTGTTCCAGGCGTTGCCCGGCCGCATCGAGACGGAACGGGACAGAGATGGCGACTGCCCGTCCGATCGGGGCATTCTCCGCCTGTTCCCCCAGCCATTTCAGCAGGACGTTACCGCCAAGTGAATAACCGATCGCGGCATGAAGGGATTTGCCGCTGACCGTGACAGCATGCTGCAGCACGGCCATGAAGTCGCCGGTTTCGCCGGAGTGGTAGGCACGATCGAGACGATTTGGTTCTCCGCTACAGCCACGGAAATGCATGAACAGACCGGTGAAACCCTGTTGCTGTAGCGCGCGCATCATGGCGACCGCATAATGGGATTCGATGGACCCCTCCAGCCCGTGCATGACAATCACCAGGGGACCGCCGCCGTCGAACCAGATCAGGTCGAGAAAGTCGCCGTCAGGCAACTCGAGGCGCTCCTTGCGTCCAGCGGGCGGCTTGCGCCTGGTCCAGACGGGCCAGAGTGTCTGAAGGTGAGGACTGCGCAACAGCCAGTGGGGTTTGAAGCCGCTCTCCACGATCATGGGGGCATGGTCAGAGCTATTGAAGACAGAGTCAATGAGGAGACACGGATCAGTGACGGCCAGATCAGCGTCACACTGCCGCTCTCCCGGGATGCGCCTGTCGCGAGCCAGGGCTTGTTTCACTGTGCCCTGCAGGCCTGGCATCCATTCTCATGCTCCGGGCCCGGACAGGTTTTCCAGGTACTCCACTCCACCGAGGTTTCTCATCTGTTTCAGGATCCAGCGCTGCCTGCCCAGCGTCCAGCCCTCTGGATTCTCGACCCGGTAGATCTCGGGATTCGGCAGGACCGCCGCGAGCAGGGCGCTCTGCTGTTGCGTGAGGGCAGCAGCAGGCCGGTTGAAATAGCGCCAGCTTGCGGCCTCGACGCCATAGACACCATCACCGAACTGGGCGATGTTGAGGTAGACCTCGAGAATACGCTGCTTGCTCCAGCTCAGCTCGATCAACAGCGCAATACCGGCCTCGATCCCCTTGCGCAGGTAATTGCGCCCTCCCCAGAGATAGAGGTTCTTGGCAACCTGCTGGGTAATCGTACTCGCCCCGCGTGGAGGCCCGCTGTCACTGTACAACGCCTTCTCGATTTCCACCATGTCCAGCCCGCTGTGTTCCGGAAAGCGCTGATCCTCGGCGGCAATGACTGCCAGCGCCATGTAGGGCGAAATCTGTTCCAGGTCTACCCACTGGTAATCAACGTACGTCCGGCTCTGCAGCATGAAAGAAGAGGTAGGGACCGGCAACCAGCGGAATGCCAGAACAGAGAGAACCACCAGGAGGATGAGTCCGATCAGCAGCAGCGAAGCGTACCTGAAGAGTCTAGCGATCATGATCCCCTGGCTGATAACGCGCTTGCTAGCGGGAAGAGGACATGGTGAAGAATCTGCGTCACCGCACGCTCACCGGGCTTTCTATTCAGGTCGCATGTGCGGGAAGAGCAGGACATCGCGAATTGACGGCGAATCTGTCAGCAGCATCACCAGCCGGTCGATACCGATCCCCTCGCCAGCAGTCGGTGGCATGCCGTATTCCAGCGCACGGATGTAGTCGGCATCATAGTGCATCGCCTCGTGGTCACCGGCTTCCTTCTCCTCGACCTGCAGCCTGAAGCGCTCGGCCTGGTCCTCGGCATCGTTGAGTTCGGAAAAACCGTTGGCGATCTCGCGACCGCCCACAAAGAACTCGAAGCGATCTGTAACAAAGGGGTCGGCATCGTTGCGCCGGGCCAGTGGTGAGACCTCGGTCGGATAGGCAGTAATAAAAGTCGGATTCATGAGCCGGTGCTCGACTGTCTTCTCGAAAATCTCGATCTGGACCTTGCCGAGCCCGTAGGAATCCTTGAGGGGTATCCCGAGCCGTTCCGCGATAGCGCGCGCCCTGGCCGCATCATCGAGATCCGCCTCGGAAATCTCCGGATTGAAGTGCAGAATCGACTCCTTGACCGTCATGCGTGCGAAACGACTGCCGAAGTCATAGCTCTGTCCCTGATATTCGATGCTGCTGCTGCCGAGTACGTCAAGCGTGAGCCGGCGCAGCATGTCTTCAGTGAGGTCCATGAGGTCGTGATAGTCCGCATAGGCCTGGTAGAACTCAAGCATCGTGAACTCGGGATTGTGCCGGGTCGAAAGCCCCTCGTTGCGGAAGTTACGGTTGATTTCATAGACGCGCTCAAAACCACCCACCACGAGCCGCTTCAGATAGAGCTCGGGAGCGATACGCAGGAAGAGATCCATGTCGAGTGCATTGTGATAGGTTGCGAAAGGACGAGCAGCCGCGCCACCGGGGATCAGCTGCATCATTGGCGTCTCGACCTCCATGAAACCATGGCCATTGAGATAGTTGCGGAGGAACTGGACCACCCTCGTGCGGATACGAAACGTCTCGCGCGACGTCTCGTTCATGATCAGGTCCAGGTAGCGCATGCGGTAGCGCTGCTCCTGATCTGTCAGTCCATGAAACTTCTCCGGTAGCGGGCGCAACGACTTGGTCAGTAACACCACGGAGTCACAGCGCACGGAAAGTTCACCCTTGTTGGTCTTGGTGAGTATCCCCTCGGCACCGATGATATCGCCGACATCCCAGCCTTTCTTGAAAGTGCTGTAGACGTCCTCTCCAATCGCATCGCGGGCGATGTAGAGCTGGATACCCCCCGACATATCCTGCAGGTTTGCAAAGCTCGCCTTGCCCATGATACGCCGGCTCATCAATCGCCCGGCAACCTTGACACGCAGGCCCAGTTCCTCGAGTTCTTCCTTCGTGCGCGATTCATACTCGATGCGCAACTCGCCGGCAACCACGTCGCGGCGGAAATCATTGGGAAAGGCCTGTCCGGATTCGCGCAGCGAAGAGAGGACACTGCGGCGCTGGGCAATCAGCTTGTTTTCGTCCAGTTGCTCGTCAGACATTCATGCAGGAGTGTTGTCGAAAAGGGGGCAATTATACAGGCTCGCGAGAGTTTCGGCAGGATCCTCGTGCCCCCCTGCAGCAGAAACAGGGGATTGCAGCCGTTTCAGGAAAAAGGCCCGCTGTCGCGGGCCCCGTTTGATTGCTCAGGGACTGGCGACGTATCAGGTCACCTTCACCTGCATGACTTCCTCGCCATCAGGATCGGTGATATGGACTGCACAGGCAATACAGGGATCAAAGCTGTGGATGGTACGAAGAATCTCGATCGGTTGCTTCGGGTCGTGCAAGGCATGTCCCGCCAGCGCCGCCTCATACGGACCGGGCTGCCCCTCGACGTCACGCGGACCGGCATTCCAGGTACTGGGTACCACGGCCTGGTAGTTGTCGATTTTCTCGTCCTTGATGACGATCCAGTGGGCCAGCCCGCCACGCGGCGCTTCCATGTAACCGACACCCCGGGCCTCCTTCGGCCATGAAGAGGGCTCCCACAAGGTTTCATTGAAGGTCCTTGTGTCCCCTGCCCTGATGTTGGCGACCAGGTTGTCCTTCCAGGTCTGCATGGCATCAACGATTACCTTGGTCTCGAGCGTGCGCGCCGCGGTCCGTCCCAGCGTCGAGAAGAGCGCGTCGACCGGCACGTCGAGTGTGCGCAGGGTCATGTCGACCAGCTCTTTCGTCTGCTCATGGCCGCTTGCATAGAGCATCAGTACACGTGCCAGCGGCCCGACCTCCATCGGCTTGCCTTTCCAGCGTGGCGACTTCAGCCAGGAGTAGGACTCATCGACATTAAGCTGGTCATAGGGAGGCTTCGGCCCGGTGTAGTTCAGGTTAGTCTCGCCGTCGTAGGGATGAAGCCCCTTCTCCTTGCCGCCACTGTAGTCATACCAGGAGTGTGCGACATACTCCTCGACCTCGTCGGCACTGTTCAGATCGACGGGATGAATGGTGCTGAGATCACGATTCAGGATGACACCGGACGGGATCAGGTACGAGGAAGGATCGTCCATGCCCTTTTCGGGCATATCACCGAAACACATGAAGTTGCCGATACCCTCGCCCTGCGCGCCCCACTCCTTGTAAAAGCCGGCGATGGCGAGCGTGTCAGGTACATAGACCTGCTCGACGAAGACTTTCATCTTGTCGATCACTTCCTGGACCTGGGCGAGACGCTTCGCATTTATTGCAGAATCAGAATTCATGTCGATTGGACAGGGAACACCACCGACCAGAAAGTTCGGATGCGGGTTCTTGCCACCGAAAATGGCATGCAGCTTGACGACATCACGCTGCCAGCTCAGCGCTTCGAGGTAATGCGCGACAGCCATGAGGTTCGCCTCCGGAGGCAGCTTGTAGGCAGGGTGGCCCCAGTAGCCGTTGGCGAAAATACCGAGCTGCCCGGCCTCGACGAACTCCTTGAGCTTTTTCCGGGTATCCGCGAAATAGCCTGCCGAGGACTTCGGCCAGTGGGGAGAGACGGTTTGAGCGAGTTCCGAGGTCGCCTTCGGATCGGCATTCAGCGCCGAGACCACGTCAACCCAGTCGAGGGCATGCAAATGATAGAAGTGCATGACATGATCATGCACATACTGTGCGGCAATCATGAGATTGCGGATCAGTTGCGCGTTTGGCGGAACCTTGTAATTAAGGGCATCCTCGACTGAACGCACCGAGGCGATGCCGTGGACCAGTGTGCAGACGCCGCAAATACGCTGTGCGAATGCCCAGGCATCGCGTGGATCGCGCCCCTTCAGGATCAGTTCGATACCTCGTACCATGGTGCCGGATGAGTAGGCCTGGCCGATACGATCGCCGTCCATCTGCGCCTCGATACGCAAGTGGCCCTCGATACGGGTAATGGGATCAACAACAACGCGATCTGTCATGATGTTTCTCTCTCGCGGGTTTCAAGATAGTCAGAGAGTATATGGTATTGCTTGCCGCTCTCGCTCTCGGCTCCGTCTCCAGCATTGATAGCAGCGCTCGTACGTGCCATGCGGCTGCTCATGGCTGCCTGCCAGGCAGGCCCTCCCGGCTTGCCTTTTTCGAGTGGCGCAAGACATGCCGCCGCCGCACGGGCGACGAAATAGCCGGCCTGCTCGTTCCAGTCGCCATCAGCGCCACAACGCGTGTAGGTGTCCACCATGATGGACGTTGCCAGCTTGCGGCTGACCTCGAGTTCCTCTTCCGTCGCCTCGCTGCTGGATGCAACATCCACTATCCGGCGCAAACGCTGGTCGTCCGCCAGGGGCGCGACACTCTCGACGAATTTGGCGCCGACAATTCTCGCATCGGCCGGCTCGAGTTTCAGGAGCGCTTCCCTGAAGGCGGCATCGTTGCTGATATCGACCATGGTCATTCCTCCTTGCCGGATTGTTCAGTGACAAGATGTTCTGCCAGCATCTCGGTCAGGCCGAGGACGGGAATATCCATCTCGTTTTCCTCGAGTCCCTCCTCGAGTGCGATACGGCAATTGGCACACGCCGTGACCAGCGCGTCGACCTTGAGTTCATCGAGCTGCTTTTTCTTGCGATTAAAGGACGTCAGCTTGAGTTCGTGCGCATCCTCGTTCGCACTGACACCGCCACCGGCGCCGCAACACCAGTTCATGGTGCCATGATCTTTCATTTCGACAAAGTCGCTGGCGACCATCTGCAGCAAATTGCGAGGCTGCTCGATAACGCCCCCGCGTCGAACAAGCTGGCAGGGATCGTGAAAGGTCATGCGTGAATCCTCGCTTCCCTCGGTCTTCAACAGCCCCTGCTCGCGTAACTCGTCAAGGACTTCGAGAATATGCTGCACCTTGAAATTGAACGGCCGGCCGACAAGGTTTGCACCCTCCCAGCGGATCGCAGTGTAGGCATGACCGCACTCGGGGCTGATGACCGTCTTGACCTTGAGTTTCTCCGCCGCATCGACGATGCGCTGCACGAGCACGCGCGCGATGTCGCTTGCACCGATCTGGATGCCCGCATTGGTCGCCTCGAATGCCTCGGAGGAGATCGTCCAGCTCTTGCCGGCCTGATTCATGATTTTGGCGACAGCCTGCAGGTACTCGGGATAGTTCATGATCTCCATGGATGACATAAGCACCAGGTACTCGGCACCCTCGGCATCCATCGGAATCTCGAAACCGAGGTCCTTCTCTGCGTGTTTGACCTGGGCCTCGACAGCCTTGATGGTGACCCCCATCGGGCTTCCGATCTCGACTGCGCGCGTCGAGGCGCCTATGAGCCCCTCGGGTGCGTAGCCGGCTGCCGACATCCCCTCGCGCATCTTTCGAATCATGTAAACGATATCGTTACCGACCGGGCATACCATCGAGCAGCGGCCGCAGAGACTGCAGGAGTTGTAGACGAGCTCCTGCCACTCCTCGAGTTCCTCGGCTGTAATCTTCTTCGAGAGTCCGACAAGTTTCTTCAAACGGCCGACGAGCGTGTACTCCTGTTCCCAGAGACGCCGCATCGGCTCGAGCTTGTGAATGGGCACATAGCGCGGGTCGCCGGTTTCCGTATGAAACAGGCAGGCATCTGCGCACATGCCACAGTGAACACAGCTGCTGAAATAGGAGGCGATCGGTGCATCGATCTGCTCCCTGAGGGCATTAATGCCCCGTTCCATGCTTGGCTTGCTCATACCTTGACCCCCTTCTCGCCGGCCATAGAGCCTGTATACCAGCGAGAGACAAAAAGCGTAAACGCATGCATCAGTTTGGTGAACGGAAACAGGATCATCAGGAGTTCCACGGAGAGGATATGAAACGCCAGCATCCAGGTGTACGGAATAAAGAGATGATGATAAGCCAGGTAACCGGTCAGCAGCGGCAGGAATGTCAGGGTCCACACCAGGTGATCATGCCCGGTTGAGAGCAAGCGCAGAACCGGCTTGGTCAGGCGTTGCCACATCAGGGCCAGCAGGGCAATCATGGAGATCACGGTAAAAAAGTCGACGACCGGATTCGGCAAGCCTGGCCAGGAGAGACCTGTCAACGCATCGAAGAGCTGGATATGTGGCACAAACAGAAAGAGTGTGACGAACAGCCCGATGTGGAAGATATATCCGGCCACGATCGTGAAGATCGAGCGCCGCATGGTCTCGGAATCCGCCGGCAGGAAACGTGTTGCGACGGTGCGAAAGCCCGCACCAGTGCCACTGGCGCGTTTCGCGGAAAGGTTTTTCTTGCGCCCCATCATGAAGATCTCGAAAAAGCGCAGGATTATTCCGAAAGCGAAGATCACGGTCGCGATCTGCAGGCCGGGGCCACGTACCCAGAGAAGAAATTCGGCAGAAGTCATGATCAGGCCCCCTCTTTGAAATCGTCGACCGTCACGGTCTCGTGCTTGCTCTGCGCACGTTTCTTTTTCATCTGATTGACCACGCCGACAGCAAGACCGGCACCGGCACCGACAGCAGCCGCAATACCTGCGGCACGATGCACATCGAGGATTGGTTCGGAGAGCGCCGTGTAGAAACCACCCATATCCCAGAAGCTGGGCTCCGAGCAACCGAGGCAGCCATGGCCGGACTCGATCGGGAAGCTGGTCCCCTGGTTCCACTTCATGGTCGCGCAGGCGTTATAGGTGACAGGGCCCTTGCAACCGAGCTTGTAGAGACACCAGCCGGCCTTCGCACCCTCGTCATCAAAGGTCTCGGCGAACTGGCCGCGCTCGTAGAAAGGCCGACGATAACAGCGATCATGAATGTTCTGGCCGAAGAACGCCTTCGGGCGCCCCAGTGCGTCGAGCTCGGGAATGGTTCCGAGCGTGAGGTAGTGCAGGAAGACACCGGTGATGACAACCGGGATCGGCGGGCAACCCGGAACATTGATGATCGGCTTGTCCTTGATGATGTCACTGACCGATGCAGCACCCGTCGGGTTGGGTTTGGCCTGCGGGAGTCCTCCGAAGGCCGCACAGCTGCCGACGGAGACAATGGCTGCAGCGCCTTTCGCGGTCTCTTTGAGCATATCGAGGTTGCTGATGCCCGCGATCGTGGAGTAACCGGGATTATCGAGAGGAATGGAGCCGTCAACGACAAGCAGGTAGTTGCCGTAATTCTCTTTCATCGCCTCTTCGCGCGCATGCTCCGCGGCATCGCCAGACGCTGCCTGCAGCGTGTGATGATAATCGAGCGAGATCGCGTCGAAGATCAACCCCTCGACAGTCGGTGTATGGGAGCGCGTGAGCGATTCGGTGCAACCGGTGCACTCCTGGAACGAGAGCCAGATGACTGAAGGTCGCCTTGCCTTTTCCAGGGCACTGGCGATGGCCGGAACCATGGATGGTGGTAGTGCCATCATCGACGCAGTGGTCGTGCAGAATTTCAGAAATCCTCTGCGACTGACCCCCCTGCTCTTGAGTATCTCGATCAGTGACTTGTCATTCGCCATCGTTCAGCCTCTTGTGTCAATGTTCAGCGTGTTTCAAGAAGTGCTTCCATTTCATCCAGACCATATTCGATGTCCTGATCCTGCGATTCCAGAATCGCCGGAATACGGCAGATTTCAATGTAACGCCCGAGGATCTCCTCCTCTGCGTTGAAGTGTGTGACGAGCCAGACGCCGGCGATTCCTGTCTCGACAATCTCGGAAGGCCCGAGCGCATCGATGCTGGCATGCACTTCGCCCTTGCCGAGTTTCTTCTCGATTTGCGTCTCTTCCCCTGGCGCAAGGGGCAATGCACGCAAATCAATAACAGTGACTTCACCGGTATCGCGAAGTCGCCGCAACGCGTGGAAGATCTCATGTAACAGCGGTTG
>JASFFK010000066.1:0-9366 GCA_050124335.1 Chromatiales bacterium
GACCGGCCTCGCGGGCATGGCAAAAGCGCGCCAGGTCGATGTGGTAGAGGGTATCGCCGCATTCACGGGTGATCACTCTGTGGTAGTGGAGACCGATGCCGGCAAGACGACGATCTCTTTCGACAGCTGCATCATCGCCGTGGGATCGCAGGCCGTGAAAATCCCGGTCTTCCCGAATGAGGATCCGCGCCTGATCGACTCCACGGGAGCTCTCGAGCTCGAGGATATTCCGAAGAAAATGCTCGTCATCGGCGGTGGCATCATTGGCCTCGAGATGGCGACCGTCTATGGCACGCTCGGTTCGAAGATCGACATTGTCGAGTTGCAGGACCAACTCATGCCCGGAGCCGACAAGGATCTCGTCCGGCCACTGCAGAAACATCTCGGCAAAGCAATCAACAGCATCATGCTCGAGACCAGGGTGACCGGGATCAAGCCTCAGAAAAACGGCCTCAAGGTCGGCTTTGAAGGCAAGCATGCGCCCGACAAGGAGCAGCTTTACGACAGGGTCCTGGTTGCGGTCGGTCGCTCGCCCAATGGCCACAGGATCAATGCCGCGGCTGCAGGCGTGACCGTCAACGAACAGGGCTTTATCCCGGTCGATCAGAAGATGCGCACCAACGTATCGCACATATATGCCATTGGCGATGTGGTCGGGCAACCGATGCTGGCGCACAAGGCGACCCATGAGGCCAAGGTCGCTGCCGAGGTGATCGCCGGTCTTCCAAGTCTGTTCGATCCGCTGTCGATTCCGTCTGTTGCCTACACCGATCCGGAGGTGGCCTGGATGGGCGTCACCGAGAACCAGGCGAAAAAAGAGGGCATCGCGATCGAGAAGGCTGTCTTTCCCTGGGCAGCCAGCGGCCGTGCGCTCGGGATTGGTCGCGAGGAGGGGATCACGAAACTCATCTTCGATGCCGGGACAAAGCGCCTCATCGGTGCAGGTATCGTGGGTCCAAACGCAGGCGATCTCATCGGCGAGACAATGCTCGCACTCGAGATGGGCGCTGATGCCGAGGATATCGGGCTCACGATCCATCCCCATCCGACACTTGTCGAGACGATCGGCATGGCGGCGGAGGTTGCCGAGGGCAGCTGTACCGACCTGCCGCCGGCACGCAAGAGGAAATAAGCGCCGCTTCATGCACTATCTTCACTACAGGGAGAGCGGGGAACACTCGTCCGGGGGGTCCCCGTTGCTCTTTCTGCACGGACTTTTCGGTTCGTCATCGAACTGGGGCCGTGTTGTGAGTCATTTCGCGTCGAAGCATCGCTGTATCCTTCCCGACCTGCGCAATCACGGTCGCTCTTTCCATGCGACTGATGTCGGATACGAGGCGCAGGCTGACGACCTCATCCGTCTCATGAATCATCTCGATATCAAAACGGCGAGCATCATCGGCCACAGCATGGGCGGGAAGGTGGCAATGGAGCTCGCCCTGGAATATCCGCAGCGATGCGACAGGCTTGTTGTCGTTGACATTGCACCGGTCAGCTACCGGCACGGTTTCGGCGAGATCATCGACAGCCTGCGCTCGATTGATCTCGCCCTGCTTGGCTCGCGCCAGGAGGCGGACAACCTGCTTGGGAAACGCCTCGCTGATCCGGGATTGCGCGGCTTTCTGCTGCAAAACCTCGTGCGAGACAATGGACGCTGGATCTGGCGGCTCAACCTGGAAGCACTCGCAGAGGGGCAGCAGGAGATTGTCGGCTTTCCCTCGAAGCGACGCAGGCCCTACGCCGGCCAATCGCTGTTTGTCGCCGGTGAGAAATCGACCTACATCAACTATCAGGATCATGCGACTATCCAGCAACTCTTTCCGGGCGCCAGCATCGTCACCATTCCGGGTGCGGGCCATTGGGTCTACGCGGAAAAGCCCGGTCCTTTCATCGAGCAGCTTGAACGCTTTCTCTAGACGAAAGCTGCGCCGCACCCGGGCAATTACCGACCAGACTGTCTGAACGAGCTTGCCTGCGGGTACGGATGATCTTGCACAGTACAACAGGGGATTGGCTATAATCGCCGACTGTATTTCAGCTATTCACAGGTCCCGAACATGTCCAATAGTGCCAACAAGGTCGTCCTCGCCTACTCGGGCGGACTTGATACTTCTGTCATTCTGAAATGGCTCGAGGATACCTATCAGTGCGAGATCGTCACCTTCACCGCGGATATCGGGCAGGGCGAGGAGGTCGCGCCAGCACGCGCAAAGGCCGAGGCTATGGGCGTGAAGGAGATCTACATCGAGGACTTGCGCGAGGAGTTTGCGCGTGATTACGTCTTTCCGATGTTCCGGGCTAACGCCATCTATGAGGGTGAGTACCTGCTCGGTACCTCGATCGCGCGTCCGCTCATTGCGAAGCGCCTGGTCGAGATCGCAAGGGAGACCGGGGCGGATGCCATCTCTCACGGCGCCACAGGCAAGGGTAACGACCAGGTGCGTTTCGAACTTGGCGCCTATGCTCTCATGCCGGAAATCAAGGTGATCGCACCCTGGCGTGAGTGGGACCTGCTGTCACGTGAAAAACTCATGGCCTATGCAGAGGAACACGGGATTCCGGTCGATTTCGCCAAGGCAGGCAAGAAATCCCCCTATTCGATGGACGCCAACCTGCTGCATATCTCGTACGAGGGAGGCATTCTCGAGGATCCCTGGGCCGAGCCGGAAGAGGAGATGTGGCGCTGGAGTGTCTCGCCGGAAGCGGCGCCGGATGAACCCACCTATGTCACATTGACATACGAAAAGGGCGATATCGTCGCAATTGATGGCGAACGCTTGAGTCCTGCGAGCGTCATGGAAACGCTCAACAGGATCGGTGGGGCCAATGGTGTTGGACGCGACGATATCGTCGAGAACCGGTTCGTCGGCATGAAGTCACGCGGATGCTACGAGACGCCCGCCGGCACCATCATGCTCAAGGCGCACAGGGCCATGGAGTCGCTGACACTCGATCGCGAGGCCTGTCATCTCAAGGATGAACTCATGCCGCGCTACGCGACCCTGATCTACAACGGTTTCTGGTGGAGCCCCGAGCGCGAGATGCTGCAGGCAGCGATTGACCAGAGCCAGGCAGTCGTCAACGGGGAAGTCCGGGTCAAGCTATACAAGGGCAATGTCATCATCGCCGGACGCCGCTCCGAAACACACAGCCTCTTCGACGAGAGCATTGCGACCTTCGAGGATGATGCCGGCGCCTACGACCAGAAGGACGCCGAGGGCTTCATCAAGCTCAACGCGCTGCGCCTGAAGATTGGCAACAGAACCCGCTCCCGATCCTCCTGATACTTCTTTGACAAGAGCATCGGGCGAAAGCCCGGTGCTCCGGTTTTTCTCTCCCGGGATTGCGCTACCATGCCAGTCTTTTGGGCTCACTCTTTACCGGGCGGGAATCTTTGACTATACCTATCTGTACGACAGCCCGGTGACGCATGGCGTATACGATGCCTTTCACCCGGTCGTTGCAACAGCGCACATTGCCTGTCGGCAGGAAGCCACAGCCGTGAGTTGTCACTGATACCACAGAACATCCAGGAGGGATGAGATGCTTCAGGGAATGAAATTCGCCATTGATGGTGCTACGCCACCGGATCCTTTTCCCGGTTCCATTGATCTTCACCAGTTCGCACGATCAGGCTGCAATGCCAACGGGCAGCTCACTCTAACGGGCGATCGCGAAGCCTGAAGCGGCTTCGGGAACAGGCTGTCGTGATGCAGCGGCAGCCCCGGGGACTCCAGTTGAAAGTGTGCAACAGCTGCCTGTTCAGGCTCCAGGCCGGTGCCGGACTGGTCAGCATCATGATCGCCATGTTCGTCATCATGGTATCGGTGCTCGGCTATGTCGCCATGCAGGTCAAGAGTCTGCGAACTGTGACTGCCAGCCAGCTCCAGACTCAAGCCATCACGGTCGCATACAGTATCACTGATGCGATTCGAGCCAATCCTGCAGCTGCACTCGCAGGTGACTATGACGGTGCGTTAACCCCGCCCTCAACGACTGTGAGATGCGAGGGGTTGTCTGCATCCTGCACAGCATCCCAAATCGCGGCCAATGACATGAAAGTATGGAGCCTGGTACTCAATCGGCTGCCGGGCGGTCAGGCAAGCGTTGAGCGGATCCCTGTTGCTGAAAAGGGCACTCTTGTGAGAGTGAATGTTTGCTGGAACGAGGTACGCAAGGCATCCGCAGGCAGCTGTCCTCCTCCCGATGATGCCAGCAACGCAATCAGGCGCCATGCGCTCGAGGTGATCTTGTGACGAATGGAATCAGGACAGAGGCAGGACTCAGTCTGATCGAGCTGTTGATCTCGACGGTGATCGGCATGATCGTCATTGCTGCCGGCGGAAAACTCTATGTCGATGGCAGGTTCAACAGCCGCATCCAGGATGATCTGTCGGGTATGCAGCAGCATGCACGCTTTGCACTCGATGTGCTTGCTCGTGACATCCGGCGTGCCGGCTATTTTGGCGGCAACATCAACAGGCGTTTGATCGGTGGAACCGGTGTGCGCATGCCTGATGGCAGTTGTCCGACGACCAGCGGCAGATGGGGTGCGATGGTGTTTCGCCCGATATTCGGCATCAATGATACGAATGATCGCTATGCCTGCATCCCGGGGAATGACTATCTGCGCGGGGACATACTGACCCTGCGCTATGCCGACAGCCGGCCGGTCAGCTCGACGCCCTCGGGTGGTGAGCTCTTCATCAGGAGTTCCCTGACAGAAGGAGCCGTCTTTCAGGGAGAGGACGAGGCCGATCCGGAGAATAGCGTCCCGGCCTCACCTGTCGTGCTGCGCAGGCTTGTTTCCAATGCCTACTACATCCGGCCTTCAGGGACCATCATCTGTCCGGATGGGAGCAGGCCACCTTCACTCTATCGAGAGCAGCTCGACAGAAATGGTCTGCCGGTTGCCGAGGAACTCGCTGCCGGCATCGAGCAGCTGCAGATCATGTTCGGAATTGATGTGGGTTCGGATGGCAGCGCCATGCGCTTCGTCGATGCGAATGCGATGTCTGCCTCGGACTGGGAAAAGGTTCGGCAAGTCAGACTCTGGGTGCTCGCACGCCAGGAGTGCGGTTATGGGGGCTACCGTAATCAGCAAACGAGCTACAGCATGGGCAACATGACCTATGAGATTCCGGCTGCCGAAAGAGGGCTGCGCAGAATGCTCTTCTTCAAAGCCGTCAGCGTCAGGAACGGATAGAAAAATATGCAACAGGCAGAAAAGGAAAGCGGCGCTGTACTGGTCTTTGCCCTGGTTTTCATGCTGGCCACCGGCGTACTGGCACTTGCCGGCATGGAAAACGCCGTGCTCGAGTCGCGTATGGCCGCGGGCTCTACGATTCAGGAGCAGGTCCTGAACAGGGCCGAGCAGGGCTTGAAAATGGCAGAGCAAGCCATCCTGGCCGAGATCATGAATGGTCAGGCACTGGATATTGATGACGCGGACATCTTCTATCCACTGACAGGGACGGAGTCCATCGATCCGCTTGCGAGGGACTGGTCGGGTATTCCATACAAGGGAAACGACAGCACCCGCAGCATTGCCTATGTGGTCGAGTATGGCGGCCCCGTCAGCATCTCCTTGAGTGAAACGACGGGAAGCTCGGTGGTCATGGGACCAGACGGGTCGGCTGATGCCGGGCTGGCCTACCTTTTCGTGATCACGTCCAGGGCTGAACTGAATGGCTCCGTACGCCTTGTTCAGTCGGTGTATGCATCCGCGTCAGCGCCGTGAAAGGGAAGACAGGAGTTATTGAAATGAAGCGATCACGAGGCATATCCCTGTTTGCATCTGTCCTCATGTTGGCCATGCAGCAAAGTGCCCTGCAGGTCCGGGCAGAAGTGCTTGTCGAACCGGCAAGCCAGCCGTTCTGGACCATCGCCCCGTATGTACTCTCGCATCATGATCTGCACCTTGCAGAAGGGCAGGCGTTCCAGCCGGCTTTTCATCACGCCAGCGGTACCGGCAACCTGCGCGAATGGAAACTCGACCGGAATGCCGCCAAAAGCCCGGGGTGGGATGCCGCGAGCGCGCTTCTCGCGGAAGAAAACACAGATCCGTCCTGGTGGAAAAAACGCAAGATCATCATGCGGGATGCTTCAGGCAACCAGCAGGGCTTCTGGTGGAATCACCTGAGCAAGACACAGAAAGAGCAGCTCGATGCCGGGAACGTCCTGCGAGACGCAGCAGGCGACAGCCCGTTGCTGAATTACCTGCGCGGTGACCGGTCCGGTGAAGTGCCCGGCGGCTACCGCATCCGGGAGAGCCTGCTAGGTTCGATACTTCATTCCAATCCTGTTTTCGTCGGTGCACCGGGAGAGACGCATGCCGATTACCCGCTCTTCCTGACGGGCTATGCTCGCTACAGGAGTAGCAATGCCGGGCGTGATGGTCGCGTCTATATCGGGGCGAACGACGGCATGCTGCATGCATTTGATGCAGACACCGGCAGGGAGGTGTGGGCCTATGTCCCCACGATAATCGATTACACAAGGCTGGGAAGGCTTGCCAGGATGCCGTTTGTGCATAGCTCTTTCATCGACGGGGAACTCGTCGCTGCCGATGCCTTTGCCGGCGGTCAGTGGCGAACACTCCTGGCCGGCGGGCTCGGCGCCGGTGGCAAGGGCTTGTTCATTCTCGATGTCACAAGCCCCGATCTCGAGGATGTTTCGACGAACAGGAAAATCCTCGCTGAATTCGCTGGGAGTGATCCGGACATCGGTTACATTCACGGACCTGTTTCCATCGTACTCCTGGAAGACGATGCCTGGTACCTGGTCACGGGCAACGGCTTCCTGCCGGAAAGCGGTAATGCCTCTCTCTACCTGGTCCCGCTCGGGGAGATCTCGAACATGTCGCCGGTCAGGATCATGGTCCCCGAGAAACAGACACTCGGGCTGGCCCCGCCGGCTGTCATCGACGCTGATGGTAATGGCAAGGCAGATACGGCCTATGCCGGAGATCTCGAGGGCAATCTCTGGAAATTCGATCTCTCCGGGCGCAGTGTGGAAAGCGTCCCTCTCTATGACGCAGGGGAGAAACAGCCTGTGACGATCCGGCCGGAGGTTGCAGCGCATCCCGAGGGTGGTTTCATGGTCTATTTCGGGACCGGAAGCCTGCTGAGTGAAGAGGATGCTGTCAACACGGACGGGCAGAGTATCTATGGTATTCATGACTACCCGGGCCGGCAGCGAACCATCATCGAGACAGACCTGCTGTCATCAGCGGTGTATACAGGGCTCGAGGAAGTGACGGCGCACGGCAAGCGATTGCGCATCGGGGGAAGCCATACCCGGGTCAATCCCGGGAAAGGATGGAAGGTCGACCTGCCTGAACCGGGGGAGCGGGTCCTGAAGGCGCCGCAGCTCAGGGGCGGTCGCCTGCAGTTCATCTCCACCTATGCAGAGACGGTCGATGCTATCCGTGTTCCTGCGAGCTGGTACATGGAACTCGACTGGCTCAGCGGCGGCAGTTCTAACCGTCCCGTATCGGATCACAATGGAGACGGAAAACTCACGGACGAGGACAGTCTCAGCGACAAGGGCATCATGGTCACTGCTGTCGGAGAATACCTCGGGGCCGGCCTTTTTTCGCAGATACGCCTCGCGCACACCGCATCGGGGTCTGATGTCGCTTTCATCAACGGTCAGGCGTTCGGTCACCCGGGGGGCATCTCACCGGATGCATGGAACCTCGATGTGGATACCGACGATCTCGATCAGGATGGTCTCGGGACAACAACCGCGCAGCATACACATGCTCATGACACTGCAGAAACGGCAGTCAGGGAAATTGACTACTTCAGTGACAGGTTTGCCGCGCATGGACACAGAACGCTCGATCTTCCACTGTCGGCACACCTGGCAGAGGACGAGCTCTTTGTTCTGACGCTGGCAAATGCCGATCTCTCTCCGGGTGCTGTCATCACGCTGCAGTTCGATGGCGTGGAACGGCAGTGGAATGTCCTCGACTATCAGAAGCTGCTGCAGGATCGCCTGCAAGGTTACGACGGCACGAGCGACCTGCTCGATCACTTCGTCGATCCCGGCGGCTATCCCCTCGTTTTTACAAGACCGGGCGGTTCCCCGGAGAGACCAGTGCTCGAGAAACTGAAGATCACCCTCAGGGATGATGCCGTCTTCACCGGAGGGCTTGTCGGCACGCTTCCGGCATGTGTCAATTCCGATCCCCATGCCGTCACACCCGATCGATGGCGCGGTGGCGCACTGACCCTGCATGCTCTGAAGGGGGAAAGCCTGAAAACATTGAACTGGCACAATGGCGAGCCACCCTGGTCTGTACAGAATCCGCCGGATCTTCACAGCAGTGCCGATGGACTGGGCGGTGTGCATGCGAATCCCGATAACCCGAAAGGCTTTCTCTACGAGTCGACCATCTTCTGGCACTACCCGGGTGATGCATGCTACGGCGAACCGGGCTGGGGGCTGGCGGCAATCCATGCAACGGGTACTGTCACCGAGAGCATGGTCATATCAATGCTGTTCGACATGCAGAGTTCCTCCGATGTCAGCCAGATCATGCAATCAATCGCCGGGATCAGTGCGCTGGCCTGCGATCAGGGCAGGGGAGTTCTTTGCACAGGCGACCCGGTATACCGCGAGGGCCGGGAGTTACTCGATGACTATCTCGATTTTCAGTCGCTGGAAGATGTTGCGTTGTTGCACGAGGGTGTTCTCGAAGTTGATCAGGCATACAGGCTTGACCAGGTGGAAGCGACGAATGATCGTGCCAGGATCATCGGCCCCAAGGCGCCCCCTGTTATCGATAACCTCGACAAGCACCGCAGCTGGATCGATCTCGAATTCTGATTCAATCACAGGACGTGGGTAATGAAAAACACAACAGGTTTTTCACTCATCGAGCTTCTGATCGTGGCAGTCATCGTGGCGATTCTCTCCAGTCTCGCATTGCCCGCCTATGTCGGTTTTGTCCGGGAGTCGCGGCGCTCGGATGCCGCGATCGCTCTAATGGAACTTGCTGCAGCAGCAGAACGTTACTATGCAATCAACAGCTCTTTCGGCGGGGTGACACCGGCAACGCTTCTGGGCGGGGACCTCAGCGATGATGGTCATTACAGGCTTGCCATGACGGTTTCCGGAGACGGGCAGCGCTACAGTATAACTGCGACTCCGGTCAATGAAGGGTCCCAGATGAACGACAGATGCTATCGCTACCTGCTCGACTCTGTCGGCCGGAGAGGCAATGAGAGCAGGGACGGCGTTGAGATCAGCGCGACATCCTGCTGGCCGGAGTAGAAATAACCCTATGAAAACAGCGGCCTGCACGAGCATTGCGGGGTTTCCTTCCGGGATCGCCCTGCCATTTCCGGCAGCCTGGCC
>JASFFK010000067.1:0-9297 GCA_050124335.1 Chromatiales bacterium
ATCTTCATGGGGCGACATACCTGCGAATCTCTCGGCGATTACTGTGCCGGCCCGAACCACGTGCTGCCGACCTCGCGCACCGCGCGTTTCTCTTCACCGCTTGGTGTCTACGATTTTCAGAAGCGCTCGAGCCTGATCATGGTTTCCGGTGACGGTGCCGATACACTCGGCCGGATCGCCTCCACGCTCGCGCATGGCGAGGGTCTGACAGCGCATGCCAGGTCTGCCGAGTACCGACTCAAGCAGTAGGTTTTTTGTCGTTGCACGACGAATTGATTTGAAGCGCGCATTGGCGCGCACGCGAGTGACTTTTGTTCCGGCAAAAGTCACCAAAACCATTCGCTCCGACGCACAACCCTCCGGGTACCCTCGCGTACTCGGTCAAACAGGCGAGGCCGTAAACTCGCTATGCTCAAACATACGGCCTCGTGTTTCCTGTTTGCCCTGTGCCGTTCGGTTGCGCGTAAGTCGCAGTTGGCGATCTGTTGCAGGATAAGGGAAGCGTCCACCTGAAGCTCCCTTCTGACGCGTCGAGCATCGCAGTCACTGACAGGAGAAAGGCGAGGCGTGTCTGAGCGCAGCGAGTTGGCGAGCGCCTGTCAGGGACAAGACGCGCAGAGCAGCCGCAGGCCGCGTTAGCAGGGTGCCTTTTTCTTTGCCATCTTTCTTTTGGGCAAGCAAAAGAAAGATGGGTGCTGCGGCGCACCCGCCGCTATCTAAATGAAGACATCGCGCAGCGATACAGATAAACAGCCGTCACGCAGTGACAGAAAAGATGATTGAAGATCTCATTAACCGCTGGATCCGCCCCGAGGTAAAGGCCACCAACGCCTACCATGTCGCGGATGCAAGCGGACTTATCAAGCTGGATGCCATGGAAAATCCCTTTACCTGGCCGGACGAGCTGCGCGACGATTGGGCCCGGCTGATCCGTGATACCGACGTCAACCGCTATCCCGATCCGCAGGCGCAGGAACTCACGACACGCCTGCGTGCCTGCCTGGAAATTCCTGAAGGTGCCGGTGTGTTGCTGGGTAACGGCTCTGACGAAATTATCCAGATGCTCGCGCTGGCGCTCGGTGGCGAGGGCCGCACGGTGCTGTCGGTCGAGCCGAGTTTTGTCATGTACAGGATGATCGCGGCTTTTTCCGGCCTGCAATATGTTGGTGTGCCGCTCGGGCCTGAAGATTTTTCCCTCGACGAAGCCGCGCTGATTGCTGCGATACAGGAGCATGAGCCTGCCCTGTTGTTTCTTGCGTACCCCAATAACCCGACCGGAAACCTGTTCGATGCTGCCGTGATCGAACGTGTCATACGTGCCACGCCGGGCCTTGTCATCATCGACGAAGCCTACGCGCCCTTTACGGATGCCAGCTTCATGTCACGCATCGGCGAATTCGAGAACATGGTTGTCATGCGCACCGTTTCCAAGATGGGGCTCGCCGGCCTGCGTCTCGGTTTGCTGGCCGGTCCGTCTGAATGGATCGAACAGATCGACAAGACGCGCCTGCCCTACAATATCAATGTCCTGACGCAACTCAGCGCGGAGTTTGCATTGCGCCACAAGGCCGTGTTCGATGCCCAGACCGACCTGATCCGCTCAATGCGAAGCGATCTCATGCAGGCCTTTTCTGCGATGCCCGGCATTGAGGCATATCCCAGCGATGCCAACTTCATTCTGCTGAGGACCCCGGCCGGCAAGGCGGCCACGATCTTTGACGCTCTTCGGCAGCAGGGCGTGCTGATCAAGAATCTCGATGGCGGGCATCCGATGCTTGCCGACTGCCTGCGAGTCACGGTTGGCACGGATGAGGAAAACAAGACGATGCTCGCCGCTTTTGAGAAGGCGCTCGACAACAACCTATAATGGCTTACAGCCGAATCATCACCGCCGAGGTACGATGAGCTTACAACGAAAAGCAGTCGCCCTGCTCTCGGGCGGGCTCGACTCCATGCTGGCAGTCCGCGTGATGCAGGAGCAGGGGGTTCATGTCGAGGGAATCAATTTCTTCACCGGTTTCTGCGTCGAGGGGCATACCCATGCCATCCGCAAGCAAGACCGTGACAAGCCCAAGCGCAACAACGCACTCTGGGCAGCGGAGCAGCTTGGCATCAAGTTGCATATCATCGATATCATCGAGGAGTACAAGGATGTCGTCATCAACCCGAAGCATGGCTATGGCGCCAACCTGAATCCCTGTCTCGATTGCAAGATCTTCATGGTCAGGAAGGCGCATGAATGGATGAAGGCGCATGCGTTCGATTTCATCATCACTGGCGAGGTTGTTGGCCAGCGACCGATGTCGCAGCGCAAGGACACGATGCCGGTGGTGCAGCATGAGTCGGGGGTCGAGGACCGGTTGCTGCGTCCCCTGTCAGCAAGGAATCTTCCCGAGACACTGCCCGAGCGCGAGGGATGGGTAAACCGCGAACAACTGCATGATTTTTCCGGCCGGTCGCGCAAGCCGCAAATCGCACTGGCCCGGTCTTTCGGTTTCACGGAGTGGGCGACGCCTGCCGGCGGTTGCTGTTTTCTTACCGATGCACAGTACTCGGTGAAGCTTGCAGACCTGTGGGAAAGCCGCGGCAGCAAGCAGTACGAGATGGATGACATCATGCTGCTCAAGGTCGGGCGACATATCCGTCCGGCGAGACATTTCAAGCTCATCGTCGCCCGCGAGGAGGGCGAGGGCAAATTCCTGCAGGGCTACAAGCGGGAATTTCCGACATTGAAGGTCACGAGCCATGGCGGCCCCTTCGCATTGATCGATGGCGAGCTCTCCGATGGGGAACTCAGGCAGGCAGCAGCCATCGTCGCACGCTATTCGCAGGGCAGATCGGCAAACGAGGTCACACTCGAATATGCCGATACCGGGGGGCAAGCAAGGGAGCTGCGCGTGAAGCCAGCCTCCCCCGAGGAGATCCCGGCGGAGTGGGTCCTGTGAGCCGCGAAACCATAGACTGCAGGCGTCTGCTGTGCCCTATGCCCGTCATCCGCGTGCAGGACAGGGTTGCGGAGATGCAGGCCGGTGATGAGCTTGAGGCTGTCTGCACGGATCCGGGTGCGCTCAGCGATATTCCGGCCTGGTGTCGTATCAACGGACATGACATCATCGAGATGCGCAGCGAAGATGACCTGCATTTCATTACACTGCGCGTCGGAGAACAGTAGAAATGCATGACACCGTCAGGCTGTCGCCAAAGGAGCAGGGCGAGGCACGTTATCGCGAAATGAAAAAAGTGACGCTGATCGGTTCGGTCATCGACCTGCTGCTCGGCGTTTTCAAGATTCTCGTCGGCTGGATTGCAAGCTCCCAAAGCCTCATTGCCGATGGTGTGCACTCTCTCTCCGATCTTGCGACCGATTTCGTTGTTCTCTATGCCGCCAAGCATGGCAGCAGGGAGGCCGACGAGGATCACCCCTACGGGCACGGACGTATCGAGACACTCGCCACTGCCGGCCTTGGCGTGGCCCTGATTCTCGTCGCCATTGGTATCGCCTGGGATGCCGTTTCGCGTCTCTTCGAGCCTGAGCGCCTGTTTCAACCGGGTATCTGGGCGCTGGTAGTTGCTCTCCTGTCGGTCGTCCTGAAGGAATGGATCTACCGCTACACCATGCGCGTTGCGAAGCGTGTCCGCTCGCCCATGCTGGAGGCCAACGCCTGGCACAGCCGCAGTGATGCCATCTCTTCCATCGTCGTTGTGATCGGCGTCGGGGGGACCATGCTCGGACTCGATTACCTCGATGCGATCGCCGCGGTCGGTGTGGCGCTCATGGTTGCCAAGATCGGCTGGGATCTTGGCTGGGAGAGCCTGCACGAGCTGGCTGACAGGGCGCTTGAAGAGGAGCGCGTCGCAAAAATCCGCACGGCGATTCTTGCCGTCGACGGTGTGCGTCACCTGCACCTGCTGCGCTCGCGCAAGGTGGGACATGAGGCGCTAGTGGACGTGCATGTGCAGGTCGACCCCTGGCTGAGTGTCAGCGAGGGGCACATGATCGCAATCGCTGTCGAGGAGGCCGCAAAGGCGAGTCTCGATGAAGTGACCGATGTCACTGTGCATATCGATCCCGAAGATGACGAGGAGTCACCGCCATGCGAGGGACTGCCTCTGCGCGGTCAGGTACTGGACATGCTCGAACATGCCTGGAAGGAGGCTGGCTGCAAGGGACGTTGGGAGCGTGTCCAGTTGCACTATATTCAGGGGCGCGTTCATGTGGATCTCTATTTGCCGCTCGCCTGTCTTGATGAAGAGGGCCGGGGGGCGCAGTCAATCAGGCAAGAGCTCGCGGGACCGCTCGCCGATAGGAAGGAGATTGGCAATCTTCGGATCTTTTTTATCGCCTGATCCGCATGAGCCAGAAAGGGCACCTTGATGGTGCGCTGCAAAGGTGCATTGGTCTATCATGGTGCATCGGGCGCTCCATGAGTGCGCCAGAACGCCATGGAAACGTTGGCATGATTCCTGCACAATGGAAGGTCATGTGCCTTGACAGGCCTGTATGCAAACCATGCCGCTTTCCGTAGCGGCGAATCCTGAAACTATTTGGAGTGATAACGACCATGTCTGGAAAAGACGTTTTGAAAATGATCAAGGAAAACGAGGTCAAGTGGGTTGATCTGCGTTTTACCGATACCCGCGGAAAAGAGCAGCACGTCTCCATGCCCATCAGCGAAATCAACGAGGACTTCTTCGAAGAAGGCAAGATGTTCGATGGTTCCTCGATTGCCGGCTGGAAGGGCATCAACGAATCAGACATGATCCTCATGCCGGAACCGGCGACTGCAGTCATGGACCCCTTCACCGATGATGCGACCCTTAACCTGCGTTGTGACATCCTCGAGCCGGCCACCATGGAAGGATACGAGCGTGATCCGCGTTCTGTCGCCAAGCGCGCCGAGGCCTACCTGCAATCCACTGGTATTGCCGACACGGCATTCTTCGGTCCCGAGCCGGAATTCTTTATTCTCGATGATGTTCGCTGGAGCGCCGACATGAGCGGCTGTTCCGTCAAGATCGATTCCAGCGAGGCGCACTGGAACTCCGAGAAAGTCTACGAGGACGGCAACATCGGCCACCGTCCCACCGTCAAGGGCGGTTACTTCCCGGTTCCCCCGGTTGATTCGCTGCACGATATCCGTGCCGCCATGTGCGATGTCATGGGTGAAATGGGCGTCCCGGTCGAGGTGCACCACCACGAGGTTGCGACCGCCGGCCAGTGCGAAATCGGCACGCGCTTCAGCACGCTCGTCGAGCGCGCCGACTGGGTGCAGATTCAGAAATACGTTACCTGGAATGTCGCACACGCCTACGGCAAGACCGTGACCTTCATGCCCAAGCCGATCGTTGGCGACAACGGCTCCGGTATGCATGTGCACCAGTCACTCGCGAAGGGTGGCGAGAACATCTTCGCCGGCGACCAGTACGGCGGCCTCTCGGAGACAGCGCTCTACTACATCGGCGGTATCATCAAGCACGCACGTGCGCTGAATGCCTTCACGAACGCATCGACCAACTCCTACAAGCGCCTGGTTCCCGGCTTCGAGGCACCGGTCATGCTGGCCTACTCGGCACGTAACCGTTCCGCATCCATCCGGATTCCGTGGGTTGCCAGCCCGAAAGGCCGCCGCATCGAGGTGCGCTTCCCGGATCCGACGGCGAACCCGTACCTGGCCTTCGCCGCCATGATGATGGCCGGCCTCGACGGTATCCAGAACAAGATCCACCCGGGCGATGCCATGGACAAGGACCTCTATGACCTGCCGGCCGAAGAGGCCCTGGCCATCCCGACTGTCTGTCACAGCCTCGACATGGCGCTGGAAGCGCTGGACGCAGACCGTGACTTCCTGACCGCGGGCGATGTTTTCACCAACGACCTTATCGACGGTTACATCGACCTGAAGATGGACGAAGTCACGCGCATGCGCATGACGACTCATCCGGTCGAGTTCGACATGTACTACAGCCTCTGAGGCAGGGACAGGCATATCGCCATAACAAGCCCGCACCAATCAGGTGCGGGCTTTTTTTATGGAAATTGGTTATTCTTATGGATATGAACAGATTCATCATTCTGTTGCTGGCTTTCTGGCCGCTCATCGGCATGACGGATGTCTATAAATGGGTCGATGACGAAGGCAGGGTGCATTATGGCGATCAGCCGCGCGCGGATAGCAACGCCACGAGGTTACCCGGTTTTGAAACCGGCAGCCCGCCCATTGACAAGCCTGCTCCCCCGGAGCCGGTTCCTGCAGAAACCGGAGGCACGCCCGGTGTCTACAACTTTCCTGAACTTTTCGGAGATCGTTCCGCGCAGCAACAGGCGAGCTACAGCATACGGATTACAACGCCGCTACAGGATGCCACCGTGCGTGACAACCAGGGCATCATTCCCGTGGCCTTTACGACCAGCCCGATGCCCGAGGACGATTTCTCCTACCAGATGTACCTTGACGGAATGCCCTGGTTTCAGCCCTTTTTCAGCCAGCAGGTCTACCTGTCAAATGTTGATCGCGGCACGCACACCATCCAGGTCAAGCTCATGAACAGTGAAGGTACTGTTGTCGGGGAGTCCGACGGTGTGACCTTTCATCTTCACAGGGCCACGGCCCTCAAACGCAGTCCCAGATGACGGATGGCTGACTGACCGTCAGCAGACTGCGTCATCATGGCACGATTGTTGCTTCAACAAGACGCATGACCAGCCATCCGAACCGGCTACACCAGCTCATTCTCGACAATCTGCATACCTCTGTGCTGCTGTTCGATGAGCAGTTGCAGATTCTCTATGTCAATCATGCAGCCGAGATGCTCTTTGCCATGAGTGCGCGCGCAATGGTTGGCAAGCATGTCGAGGAGATCATGCGTTGCGAAAGTGAGGAAACGATCCAGCAATTACATAACGTCCTCGAGACCGGTAACCCCTACACGGGCAGGGAGATCGGCATACACACGCCGAGCCAGCGCCTGACGGTCGACTGTACAGTTGTTCCATTCGAGGAGCCGGATCTGCCGAGGGCGCTGCTCGTCGAGTTGCAGCAGATAGACAGGCAGATTCGCATTACGCACGAGGAGCAGCTGATCAGCCAGCAGCAGGCTGCCCAGGAACTGGTGCGCGGACTCGCGCATGAAATCAAGAATCCGCTCGGCGGCATTCGTGGCGCCGCGCAGTTGCTCGAGCTGGAGCTGCACGAAGATGACCTCAAGGAGTACACCGGGGTCATCATGAAAGAGGCCGATCGCCTGCGTAATCTCGTCAATCGCCTGCTTGGCCCCAACCAGCTGCCCAAGGTCGAGGATCTCAACATTCACGAAGTGCTCGAAAGAGTACGACAGCTGTTGCGTGTAGAGTATGGCGAGAGCCTAAAGCTCAAGTTCGACTATGACCCCAGCATTCCGCCTGTCACGGGGGATGCGGATCAGCTCATACAGGCGATTCTGAATATTGCCGCCAATGCTGCGCGCGCACTTGGTGAGGATGGCGAGCTGACATTCAGGACGCGCGTATTACGCCAGTTTACGATCGGCAACCAGCTTCACAAGCTGGTTGCCGAGATCGATATCGAGGATAACGGTCCGGGAATACCGCCCGAGCTGAGAGAGACGCTGTTTCTGCCAATGGTTTCCGGCAGTGCCGATGGTGCCGGACTTGGCTTGTCCATTGCACAGTCTCTGGTGGCGAGGCACGGAGGGCTCATCGAGTTCGAAAGCGAGCCGGGCAGAACGGTTTTTGTAGTTTACCTGCCAGTGGAATAGAGATGAACGAAGTTTGCAGCGTCTGGATCATTGATGACGACAACTCGATTCGCTGGGTGCTGGAAAAGGCATTCGGCAAGAGTGGAATGGAAACCAGCAGCTTTGATAATGCCGAGGATGCTCTCTCCCGGCTTCGCAGGGAGGTGCCGGATGTCATCGTTTCGGACATCCGCATGCCCGGCATGGATGGCCTGGAGCTGCTTGAACGCGTGCACCAGCGAAACCCGGATCTGCCCGTGATCATCATGACCGCTCACTCCGACCTGGACAGCGCAGTCTCTGCGTACCATGGCGGGGCATTCGAGTATCTGCCGAAACCCTTTGATATTGCCGAAGCTGTCGACAAGGTCGAGCGCGCCTGCCAGCAAAGGCACGAGGGTGCCACGGAGGAGACATCCGACAACGGTGATTTGCCCGAGATCATCGGTGAGGCACCCGCCATGCAGGAGGTGTTCCGCGCGATCGGGCGCCTGGCCCGTTCGAATATCACCGTGCTGATCACCGGCGAGTCAGGCACTGGCAAGGAGCTCGTTGCACGCGCCCTGCATACGCACAGCCTGCGCGCAAAGCAGCCCTTCATCGCTATCAACACGGCCGCGATACCGCGCGACCTGCTCGAATCCGAGCTCTTCGGCCACGAGCGGGGCGCATTCACGGGAGCATCCGAGCGACGTATCGGTCGCTTCGAGCAGGCGGATGGCGGAACGCTCTTCCTCGATGAGATCGGTGATATGCCAGCCGATCTGCAAACACGATTGCTCCGTGTGCTCGCCGATGGAGAATTTTATCGTATCGGTGGACGCAAGCCGATCAAGGTCGACGTGCGGGTTGTGGCCGCGACTCACCAGGATCTCGAGGAACTCGTCAAGGCGCACAAGTTCCGGGAAGATCTCTTCCACCGTCTGAACGTGATCCGGGTGCGCCTGCCTTCGCTGCGCGAGCGCAGGGAAGACATTCCCTTGCTGATGAGCCAGTTTCTCAGGAACGCAGCGCGTGAGCTCGACGAAGAGTGCAAGGAACTGGATGAGGATGCGGCGAAGATACTCATGGCTTTCGACTGGCCCGGTAACGTGCGCCAGCTGGAAAATGTCGCTCGCTGGCTCACAGTCATGGCCGCAGGCAAGACGATTCGCATCAAGGATCTGCCACTGGAGATTCTCGAGCAGGAGATCGCTGTTGAACCCGGCGGTAACTGGCAGCAGGCGCTGAAAAAATGGGCAGTGCGCAAGCTGGATGACAGCGATGAACCGCTGCTCGAAACAGCACTGCCGGAGTTCGAACGCGTCATGATCGAGGCTGCGCTGGAAGCGACCGGTGGTAAAAAGAACGAGGCCGCACAGCGCCTCGGCTGGGGAAGGAATACGTTGACCCGGAAGATGCAGTCCCTGGAGATGGAGGGCTGACAGATCCATGCAACTCTCCTATGTCCGCACAGCACGGATCGAGTCGACAACACCTTTTGGGAAAGCGGGGCATGAAGCGGATACTCTGGGCATGTTGACCATGACCCCCGGCATTCTTATCAGCTCCCGTCATATCGGG
>JASFFK010000068.1:0-9266 GCA_050124335.1 Chromatiales bacterium
GTCTGGACAGGGACCCCGGGATCTTCGAGAAAGAAACGAATCTCCAGCTCCAGCTGGTGCGCTTTCTGGACATCCGGTGTGATGACAAGGAGCAGGCCCGTGTGACGGGTTGCCGCTTCGGCAATCAGCATCGGCAGTGCGCTGCCCCGGACCCCGCCAAGCGCAAACCGTTCCCCGGCGGCCGCCGGCAGGCTGAGTTGTGACAGGGAGTGGAGTGTCTCGCTCATCAATCGACGCGGTTTGAGAAAAAGAGGGCAAGGTTAACGGTTACATCGGGGATTATCCACCATGGAGCTCGAATCTGCCGTCAGAAGCCCGCGTTCCTGCCGGTTTCTCAGCGCGAAGCAAGGTCGATCGCAAACTGCCTGGCAACACGTCCGCTGCGCGAGCCGCGCCGGGTTGCCCACTGCAAGGCCAGCATGCGCGTCTCCTGGTTCATTTCCTGTCCGCTCTGCTGCAGCCAGTGCTCGACTATGGCCAGGTAATCGTCCTGGCTGAAAGGATAGAAAGAGATCCAGAGTCCGAATCGCTCCGACAGGGAAATTTTCTCCTCGACCGAATCCCCTAGGTGGATTTCTCCGTCCACGACGGTTGTCTCGCGGTTCTCGGAAAAGTATTCCGGCAGCAGGTGACGGCGATTGGAAGTGGCATAGATGAGCACGTTTTCCGGCAGGCCGGACAGCGAACCTTCCAGTGCCGCCTTCAGCTGCTTGTAACCGGGCTCGGCGGCCTCAAAGGAGAGATCATCGCTGAAAAGCACAAAACGCTCTGGACGTCCTTCGATCTTGTCAAAGATCGCAGGCAGCTGGAGCAGATCGTCCTTGTCGACCTCGATGAGTCTGAGGCCTCGTTCGGCATAAAGATGCAGCAGTGCCTTGACCAGCGAGGACTTCCCGGTACCGCGAGAACCCCAGAGAAGGATGTTGTTCGCGGGATGTCCGTTGAGAAAGCGCTCCGTGTTGCGTATCACCGCAGCTTTCTGACTTTCCATGCACAGCAGGTGATCCGGAGAGAGCACCTGCGGGTGATGGATGGCCTCGAGCCATCCTGAAGCATTCTCACTGCGCCAGCGGAAAGCCGGCGCTGACCAGTCGGTTGGAGCAGGAGCTTGCGGCAGGAGTTTCTCGATGCGTTCGAGAAGCTGCTCTGCTCGTGCGAGGAAAAGGGTCAGACGGTCGTCGCTGCTCAACGCCTTCTAGTTCGAGTGTTGCGAGTGGTCCATGTGCTTGGAATGATCCATTCCCTGCATTGGCACCATCTTCCTGACAGGCAACGTGAGCTCTTTGCTGCTGCCATCCTCGAAATTGAGTTTGACGTCGACCTGGCTCTCGGCCTCGAGCGGGTTTTTCAGGTTGATGAACATGACGTGCAGACCGCCAGGTTTCAACTCCGTCGTCTCGCCGGCAGGCAACTCGATCTGCTCGACCTTGCGCATCTCGTGCATGCCGTTTTCTCCCATCGTATGGGTATGCAGTTCGACGAACTCGGAGATATCCGATTCTGCGGATTTGAGCTGGTGTGCACTCTGTGCCGTGTTCGTAAGTTTCATGAAGGCTGCCGAGGTTGGCGAAACCGGCGGGACGGCGCGGACATAGCCGTCCTCGACTGTGATCTTGTCTGCAGCTGACTCTTCTGCCATTGCGGTTGAAGCAGATGCCGCGAAAAGCACAGTCATGGAAAATGTCAAAGCGTGTATCATGAATTTCATTGTTTGCCTGCCTTGCCTGGGCCAGTTTGAAACGCTATTTTCTGATCGACATGGACGGCGTCCTCTACCACGGAGACTCCGTGCTGGAGGGGGCGACGCGGTTCGTGTCACGCATCCCGCTGTCACGGCGGCTGTTCGTGACCAACAACCCGATCAGAAGTCCCGAAAATGTGGCGCATAAGTTATCACAGATGGGCTTTGCGGATATTGACGAATCGCAAGTGCTGACATCGGCCGAGGCGACGGCAAACTGGCTTGCTCGGCAGAAACCCGGGTTCCGCTATTTTGCAGTTGGCGCCGATGGGTTGCACAAAGCGCTTGCCAGAGAGGGTAGCGAAGACTGTGTTGCGCCGGATTATGTCGTCGTTGGTGAAGGTCCAGGGATCGACTTCAACAGCCTCACGATCGGGATTAACCTGGTTATCGGCAGCGGGGCGCAGCTGGTATCGACCAATCCGGATGCCACGGTCGATGAAACACGTGACGGGCAGCATATCGTCGTGCCCGGTGGCGGCGCGCTGGTCGCTCCATTCGAGGTTGCCACCGGAACGAGGGCTGTCGTGATCGGCAAGCCGGAACCGTTGCTCTACGAGATGGCGATGCAGCGGCTCGGGGCAGACCCGGCTGACTGCATCATGATCGGCGACCGGCCGGATACGGACATTCTCGGGGCCCAGCGCCTCGGTCTGCGAACGGCACTGGTTCGCACAGGACGCTTTGCGCCGGGTGAACCACTGCCTGATGGCGTGATGAATCCTGACTGGGACGTGGATTCACTCGCCGAGCTCGAAACCTTGTTCACGAACAGCATCTGATCACATGGGATATTGCACACTTCCTGTCACGGCATTTGAACAGAACTGCAGCATCGCCTGGTGTAATGACACCCGCGAAGCCGTCATCATTGATCCGGGGGGTGACGAGGAGAAAATCTTCTCCTCTGTATCACGGGAGGGCGCCAGGCCGGTCATGGTCGCACTCACGCATGGTCACCTGGACCATGTTGGTGCGACGGCAGTGGTTGCCAGGCACTACGGGATTCCTGTTATCGGACCACACCCGGATGATGCTTTCTGGATCGATGCGCTGCAGCAGCAGGTTCAGATGTTCGGTTTTCCCCCTGTCGAGGATTTCACGCCGGACCGCTGGCTGCAGGCAGGCGATCGCCTGGAATATGGTGATCAGGTGCTGGAAGTGCTGCATTGTCCGGGGCATACGCCCGGTCATCTGGTGTTCTATCAACCGGTCGAGAAAATCGCTTTCGTGGGTGATGTGATTTTTCGTGGATCCATCGGGCGAACAGACTTCCCCAAAGGCAATCATCAGCAGCTGCTGGAGGCCATTCGCTCGCAAATTTTCACACTCGATGCAGATGTCGTGCTGGTTCCCGGACATGGACCAAACACCAGCGTCGGTGACGAAAAAGCCTCCAATCCCTTTGTTCGATGAAATTCTCTTTCCCGGCCTTGTTGCTATTTGCACTTGTTATCCCGGGCATGGGGGCCCGGGCCGATAGCATTGACCGATTGCGCAACTGGGCACACGAGTCACTCAACGCGGAGCTGCGCCAGGAAGGTCCGAATCTCAACATGCTGACCTCCCTGGGCCTTCCGCTCGTGACAGATGTCCAGCAGACCGGCAATGCCGACAGCATGGCGATAATCGAGCGTATTGTCCGCAAGGTCACCGAAGTCCCCGTCGAGGAACGCCAGTGTAACGAACTGGTTGCCGTGCACCTGCTGAGCCGCTTTTTCAGCCGTGTCGACCGTGGCTTCACGAGCAAGGATTTCCTTGACCGGATCGACGGCTGCATCGGCAGTGATGCGCTCTTCGATCTTGCCAATGCGCTCGTGTTCTATTGTGGACACACCGACCTGGACCATCGGCAAAAAGTGCCGGGCGGGCTTGAGCGCCTTCTTGACGCACAACAGCCCGATGGCCTTTTTCTGCCGGAAGAGGGCGATGCCTGGTATTACCTGACATCGCATGCGTTGCTGGCGATGCATTACTGCAAGGCGGATGACGGGCGAATCAAGCGCACGCACCAGGCGATCGAGCGCCATCTGCCGCAGTTCCAGAAGATCGAGTTCACCGACGGACTGGCCGAGAGTCTGATCTACCTGCGCTGGACCGGGAATCCTGCCAGGGGCGAGGCGTCCTACATCGGTTATCTGCGGGGCAGGGTAGCGCCGAATGGTGGTGTCTGTTTCCGCTACAGCAGGGATTGCGAGCAGCACTGGCATCCGGTGGCGCGGGTGTGGCAGCTCTTTCTTGAGGTCGGGAAGCGATGATGGGTTGCTTGTTTCATTACGCCCGAGGTGCGAGCTCCTGCGGCGATCTATCGTCCCGGTTGGCCTGCTAGACAGGTTCTTGTCTGTTCATGGTCAGGGAGATTCTCTCACTTCGCTACGCAAGGCATGCAATGGTATCCGTTGGTATTCAGTCGCTTCGATTTCGGGAGAGAGCGGTTGATGAATTCTGCCGTTCAGTACTCGTCCCTGAATTTTCGTGACAACAGGACATAGACAGCCCCGGTGCCACCATCCCAGCGCGGCGCGGAGGTAAAAGCCAGCACTTCCTGGCGTTGTGGCAGCCACTGGTTGATTTTCTGTTTCAGGATCGGCTGTTCCGAGGACCCCCGTCCCTTGCCATGGATGATGCGGACACACCGGCGTCCGCGGGCCGTGCTCCGGGCCAGGAATTGCGCCAGTGCCTTGCGTGCCTCGAGAACGCGCAGGCCATGCAGGTCGAGTGTCGCTTCGGGCTCGATGATGCCGCGCCTGAGGTCGTTGTATGTGCGGTGCTGAATGCCGTCGCGCCGGAACTCGAGAAATTGGGGTGTTTCGATGTTCCTGTCGGCGAAATCATGCTCGTCTTCCTCGGGCGCCCTGGGAAGGGGCTCGGGGCGTAGCCGTTTTTTCCAGGGTTCGGCAGTCTTTTTTTTCAGCGGCTCGACATCGGCCATCTCCCTGAGAAAATCGGCGAGATCATCCTTGTCCTCCTCTCCGTTGCCATTGCCGTTTGTGCCGCTCATGGGGTGCCCTGTCGCTGCATTTCCAGTATATTTGACAGCCATAAATATACAGGAAGCGATTCCCTCTCCACCACCAGATGCAGATTCTCATCAGTAATGACGACGGCTTCCAGTCGGAAGGTATCGAGTGCCTTGCCGGGGCGCTGTCAGCGATTGCTGATGTGACGGTCGTAGCGCCAGACAGGGACCGCAGCGGGGCGTCCAATTCACTGACTCTGGAATATCCGATTCGTGCAACAAGACAGACCAACGGCTACATCAGCGTCAACGGCACGCCCACTGATTGTGTGCACCTGGCCATTACCGGGCTGCTTGAAGAGGAGCCGGACATGGTTGTCTCCGGCATCAATCATGGACCGAATCTCGGCGATGACGTTCTCTATTCGGGTACCGTCGCTGCGGCGACCGAGGGACGCTTTCTGGGCCTGCCTGCGCTGGCGATCTCGATCGATTCATTTGCACCGGAGCATCTCGATACTGCAGCACGCGCTGCCAGTGTGCTGGTTCAGGGACTGCTCACCCAGAAACTCTCGCGCGATACCATCCTCAACGTCAATGTGCCAGACCTGCCATGGGAGGCTGTCAGGGGATTTCGCGGGACGCGCCTTGGTCATCGTCACAAGGCGGAACCGGTTTTCAAGGCGACAGACCCGCGTGGCCACCCGATCTACTGGGTTGGTCCGCCCGGCGCTGAACAGGATGCAGGCGAGGGAACCGATTTCCATGCCTTGCGCAACGGTTACATTTCCGTGACCCCGCTGAAGATCGACCTGACGCACCATGACGAGGTTGCGGCGACAGCGAGCTGGCTCGAGGAATTGCCGCGATGATCAACCAGCATGCCGGTATCGGCATGACCTCGCAACGCACGCGTGACCGCCTCATCGATCGCCTCCGCGAACAGGGTATCCATGACATGCGTGTCTTGAGTGTCATACGTCAGGTACCGCGGCATCTCTTCATCGAAGAGGCGCTGGCCCATCGCGCTTACGAGGATTCCTCGCTGCCGATCAGTCATGGCCAGACGATTTCACAGCCCTACATCGTCGCACGAATGACCGAGGCGCTGCTCGAGACCAGCCCCATGGAGGAGGTTCTCGAGGTCGGGACCGGTTCAGGCTACCAGGCCGCTGTCCTGTCACGACTCGTGAGACGTGTCTACACAGTCGAGCGCATCAGGGCACTCAGTGACCTTGCGCGACAGCGTTTCAGGGAACTCAACCTGCGCAACATTCGTGCAAAACACAGTGATGGCGGAATGGGAATGCCTGAATATGCGCCGTTCGATGGCATTATCGTGACGGCAGCACCGGAGGGAATCCCGCGCACCCTTGTGGAACAGCTGCGTATCGGTGGTGTCATGGTCATGCCGATTGGCAACAGGGAAGAGCAGATCCTCATTCGTGTCACGCGGACTCCTGATGGTTATGAGAAGGAGTTCCTCGAGCGTGTTACCTTCGTTCCGATGCTTGGTGGTGTGATCTGATGTCGTTCTTCGGCGGACTCTACGAAAAGGTCCTGGGATGGTCCCGTCATCGCCATGCGCCTTTCTATCTTGGCGGCTTGAGTTTCGCTGAGTCCTCGTTTTTTCCGATTCCCCCGGATGTCATGCTTGCTCCGATGAGCCTGGCCCGCCCGGAAAGAGCATTCCACTATGCCTTTCTCACTACCTTGACATCGGTGATCGGCGGGATTGCAGGTTATGTGATCGGGGTCTTCGCTATCGACCTCATCGAGCCATTCATCGAGCAGTGGGGATACGGGGATAGCTATGACGCTGCACGGCAATGGTTCGCAGACTGGGGCTTCTGGGCGATCTTTCTTGCCGGATTTTCACCGATTCCCTACAAGATTTTCACCATCACAGCCGGCGCCATTTCCATGGCCTTTCTTCCGTTCGTGGTTGCTTCCTTTATCGGGCGTGGTGCACGCTTTTTCCTCGTCGCCTGGTTGATGTCCTGGGGAGGGGAAGCCATGGAGCACCGGTTGCGGCAGTATGTCGACTACATTGGCTGGGGGCTTGTTGTCCTCGTCGGCATCGCGATCATTCTGTCCAGATTCACATGACCAGCATGAAAACAGTGCGATTCATTTTCATATTCCTGATGCTCTTTCTTGCAGCGTGCAGCAATAACTGGAAAGCACCTGTCGAGAGCCGTTCCGGTGGTCCCCCGGGCGACAGGGTCGAGATCAATTCCCCACGGCAGCAGGTACGTGTCAACCCGCTTCCCGAAGCCGAAATCCCTGTCACCGAGACCCCGTCTCCTGCTGATCCCGGGAATGCTCGCCGCGATTACCGTGTACGACCCGGAGATACGCTCTACAGTATCTCGCGTAGCCAGGGCGTTGCTGTTGGCGACCTCATTGCCTGGAACAGCTTGCCTGCTCCCCATACCATTTCACCGGGACAATCCCTGAAGTTGTACCCCTCCGGTGAGAACAGGGAAATTGCCGCTTCGGCTTCACAGGATTCGCGGTATAGTGACGACAAGAAACCGGAAACAGCAGGGGAGCCAGAAGCTGTCACAGGGAAAGCGCAACCGCCCGCACAACCTGCTGAAAAGAAAAAGACCAGGCAAGTCGATGGACTCGACTGGCAGTGGCCGGTCGAGGGTAAGATCACGCAAACATTCTCCCCTTCCGACCCGGCCCGGCGTGGTATTAAAATAGCCGGAAAAACAGGGACGCAGATCACAGCCGCCGGGGATGGCGAGGTTGTATACAGTGGTGACGGTCTGATTGGCTACGGCCAGCTGGTCATCATCAAGCACAACCGCCGATTCCTGAGCGCCTATGGCCATAACCAGAAACGTTTCGTCAAGGAAGGTGACAAGATCAAGCGTGGTGCAGTGATAGCGACAATGGGGGAATCGCAAGGCAAATCCCTTCTGCATTTCGAAATTCGCAGAAGCGGCAAACCTGTTGATCCCAGGAACTACCTGCCGTGAATGTGCCAACTGCAGTTCAATGAAGATTATGGAGGATACAGGTGAGCTCTACTGAAGAAGAGACATCGTCCGATGAAGACCTAGTCCCCGATACGGGTGATGAGATCGGCGACAGTGCCGAGAGTCTGGATGAGGATGACACGGAGGAGAATGAAGTCGAGCAGTTGACCTCGGTACCTGCCAATGACCGGTCCGAGCTCGATGCAACCCGCATGTATCTGAACGAGATCGGTGCTTCCACGCTGCTGACAGCCGAGGAAGAGGTGGATCTCACGCGTCGAGCGCACAAGGGAGATGAAGAAGCGCGACGCAAGATGATCGTCTGCAACTTGCGACTTGTCGTAAAGATCGCCCGGCGTTATCTGAATCGGGGAATGCCGCTGCTGGACCTCATCGAGGAAGGCAACCTCGGACTGCTGCGTGCCGTGGAAAAGTTCGACCCCGAGCGCGGTTTTCGTTTCTCTACCTACGCGACCTGGTGGATACGCCAGACCATCGAGCGTGCGCTCATGAACCAGACGCGCACCATTCGTTTGCCTGTGCATGTGGTAAAAGAGGTCAATACCTGCCTGCGTGCCGCGCGGTCACTTGCTCAGAAACTCGATCATGAACCCACGGTTCGTGAGATCGCGACCGAGACAGGCAAATCCATGACCGAGGTTCGCCGCCTGCTCGAGCTCAGTGAACATTCCACATCCGTCGATGTGCCCTACGGACGCGAAACCGAACGCCCCCTGCTCGATACGATCGAGGATGTAAACGGCGATGATCCGGAAGAATCACTGCTCGAGGGCGATATCAGGAATCATGTCGAGGAGTGGCTCGGGCAGCTCACCGACAAACAGCGCATCGTTATCGAGAGACGTTTCGGCCTGCACGGCTATGAAGTCTCGACTCTCGAGGAAGTTGCCCGTGATCTTGGCGTGACGCGCGAGCGTGTCCGGCAGATCCAGATCGATGCCCTGCGCCGCCTGCAGAAGGTGCTGCGGGAGCAGGGGTATAACCAGGAAGTGCTGCCGATCTGATTCTTTTTTTCTGTCTTTTCGAGATGGGTCTTTACTCTGAATAGCTGCGCGATGTCTTGATCGTGTATCCGTTGGTGCAAACTCCATTTGAAAGTGGCGTGTGCGCCGCGACACCTGACTTTTCTTTGCGTGCCCAAAGAAAAGTAAGCAAAAGAAAGGACACCCTGCTAAAGCGGTCTGCGGCTGCTCTGCGCTTCTCGTCCCTGACAGGCGCTCGTCAACTCGCTATGCTCAGACACGCCTGGCTTGTCTCCTGTCAGGAACTGCGATGCCCGACGCGCCAGAAGAGAAATGTTCCCGGAATAGCCCACCTCATCTGTAGGAGCCGAGCCCACTTGGCGAACAATCGCCCACTCTGTGGGCTCCTGCAGCTGGATAGAGAGAGTGAGAAAACTTCGACTAGGAATGGGGGTCGGAGTCAATTTGACTCCGACCCCTGAAACACAAAGATTGTCATTGCGAAGGAGCGCCAGCGACTGTGGCAATCCCGGTCTTGAGATCTCCACAACTTGCTGCGCAAGGTTTGCGATGACAAGGAAAGACAAAGAAAA
>JASFFK010000069.1:0-9209 GCA_050124335.1 Chromatiales bacterium
GCCGGGTGCAGGGGCCTCCTCGACGACCTTCTGGTGGCGGCGCTGCATGGAGCAGTCACGCTCGCCGAGGTGGATGGCGTTTCCATGGGTATCCGAAAGTACCTGGAACTCGATATGTCGCGGATTTTCGAGAAACTTCTCCATGTAGACAGTGTCGTTGCTGAATGCTGTCTTTGCCTCGGTGCGGGTCAGGGCAATGGAGTTCAGCAAGGAACCTTCGGAATGTACAACTCGCATGCCGCGGCCGCCGCCGCCACCTGCCGCCTTGATGATGACCGGATAGCCAATCTCTTTTGCAAGGCGCAACGATTTTTCATCATTGTCGTCGAGCGGGCCATCAGAACCCGGCACGCAGGGGACGCCGGCTGCCTTCATCGCCTCGATAGCCGTGATCTTGTCGCCCATCATCCGGATGGTGTCCGGCTTGGGACCGATGAAAATGAAACCGGAGTTCTCGACGCGTTCCGCAAAGTCGGCATTCTCCGACAGGAAACCATATCCCGGATGGATAGCGACGGCGTCGGTGACCTCGGCAGCACTGATGATGTTGGGGATCTGAAGATAGCTCTCGGCTGAGGGTGCTGGTCCGATACAGACCGACTCGTCCGCCAGCAGGACATGTTTCAGGTTGCGGTCTGCTTCCGAGTGCACGGCAACGGTCTTGATTCCCAGCTCACGGCATGCTCGCTGGATACGCAGGGCGATTTCGCCACGGTTGGCAATGAGGACCTTGGTCAGCATCGGGCGCCCCGCCTATTCGATGACGAAGAGAGGCTGGTTGTACTCGACGGGCTGGCCGTTCTCGACCAGTATCCTGGTGACCTTGCCGGAAGTATCTGCCTCGATCTGGTTGAGAATTTTCATTGCCTCGATGATACAGAGAGTATCTCCGCTCGAGACACTATCCCCGACCTCAACGAATGGCCTGGCTCCGGGAGAAGAAGCGCGGTAGAAAGTGCCCACCATGGGTGAATGAATAACATGGCCCTTGAGTTCTTCTTCCTCTGCAGGCTCGGCTGCAGCCGGCGGTTCGGCAACTGGCGCAGGTGCCGCAGGAGCGGGTGCCGGAGGCATGGGGTAGTGCATGCCGGCATGTACTACCGGCTGGGGTACCGAACTCGAGCGGCTGATGCGGACAGACTCTTCACCTTCCTTGATCTCGATTTCGGCAACGTCCGAATCCTCGATCAGTTCGATCAGCTTTTTTATTTTGCGAATATCCATGGTTCAGTTGTTTCTCACAATTTGGACACTGCTGCCTGCAGTGCAAGATCGTAGCCAATGCTGCCAAGGCCGGCGATCACGCCGACAGCAATGTCAGTCAGATAGGAGTGGCGCCGGAATTCTTCCCGCTTGTGTACATTGGAGAGATGTACCTCGATGAAAGGGATGGCGACGCCCAGCAATGCGTCTCTCAGTGCTACGCTCGTGTGCGTGAATGCCGCAGGATTGATAATAATGTATCGGGTACCGTCATCCATGGCGGCATGGATGCGTTCGACCATCTCGTGTTCCGCGTTGAATTGCAGGAATTCGAGTGTGACGGCGGCGGCTTCGGCCTGTTTCTGCAGGCGATCTTCGATCTCAGCGAGGGTTTCCGACCCGTACACTTCGGGTTCGCGCCTCCCCAGCAGGTTGAGATTTGGGCCGTTGAGTACCAGAATCTTGGGCATCGAAGCGTCTGCAGCTTGACTTCAGCGTGGCTGATAATTCACAAAGTTTCGCTAATTTGCCTGTAAAAGTCCAGTAAATTCGTGAATTTGTCCTAAAAATGACGAGAAAGCGTTATTTTTGATTTTCCGGGCGACTGCAAGCCCCTGCCGATGCCAGGGGGTCGCAGGCTGTGGCCGGAATGATGGCTAATCGACTGGAAAATAAGGAATTTCTAATTCTCTCAAGCGAGTTGTCACTGCCATGCCAAACAGTGTATGCTTGCTATCCATATTCCAAAGAGCGGGCATCAAAGCCCGACAACAAAGTCCCTGTTAGGAGGAGAAAATGCTGAAAAAAGTTCTGGCCGCGATTGCAATTTCTGCATTCATGATGGGTTCTGCATACGCAGCTGCTGACAAGGCTGCTGCCGAGCAGGCAATTGCCGCTGCGAAAGAGTCTGTAAAGAAAGCTGCAAGTGTCAAGGGCGAATGGCGCGATACAGGTGCCATGATCAAGTCCGCCGAGAAAGCCATGGCTGACGGCGATTTCGATGGCGCTGTCAAGCAAGCCAACGAGGCCGCCAAGCAGGGCCAGATGGGCTACGATCAGGCGATCTCGCAACAGGGTGTCGGAAACCCCGACTACCTCTGACCTGGCCAAAAGCCTCTCAACCCGAAAAGCCGTGCGGATGCACGGCTTTTTTCATGATGCGGGATGTGGTCGTCCCTCTCTGTCAGGACCGATCAGAAATTATCAGTTGATGTGAAAAGCCCGACGCGAAGATTCTTCGCAACATAGATTTCCCTTCCATCCACCTCGACGCGGCCGTCAGCAATTCCCAGAACCAGTTTTTGCGCCAGAACGCGCCTGATATCGATGTGGTAGGAGACGGTTTTCGCCGTCGGCAGCACCTGGCCGGTGAACTTCACCTCTCCCACGCCGAGTGCCCGTCCCTTGCCCGGGTGGCCGCTCCACCCGAGATAAAAACCGACCAGCTGCCACATGGCATCGAGTCCCAGGCAACCCGGCATGACCGGATCCCCGGGAAAGTGACATTCAAAGAACCAGAGATCTGGCGAGATATCGAGCTCGGCATGAATCAGGCCCTTTCCATGGCTGCCGCCCTCCGTGCTGATGTTGATAATGCGGTCCAGCATCAGCATCTTGTCGACAGGTAATTGTGCATTGCCCGGCCCGAACAGGTCGCCGTGGCCGCACGCGATGAGTTCTTCTTTTGTGTAACTGGACTGGCTCATGCGATGGGATCCTTGAGTGTAGTGGTGATTTTCTCGACGATCTCCCCGAGCGGGATCATCTCGTTGTCGGAAGCAGCTCGTGCACGGTACTCGACATTGCCCTCATCGAGTGCACGGTCTCCGATGACGATACGGTGCGGAATCCCGATGAGTTCCATGTCGGCAAACATGGCGCCGGGACGCAGTCCACGGTCATCGAGCAGAACGTCGACACCTGCCACCATCAGTTCCTCGTAGAGACGTTCGGTCGTTTCGCGAACCTGCTCGGACTTGTCCATGCGAATCGGGCACAAGGCGACCTCGAAGGGTGCGATCGATGCTGGCCAGATAATGCCCTGGTCGTCGTTGTGTTGCTCGATTGCTGCACCGACAACACGCGAGACACCGATTCCGTAGCAGCCCATGGTCATGACCATGCTTCTGCCGTTCTCGTCGAGGATCTCGGCTTTCAGGGCATTCGAGTATTTCGTTCCCAGCTGGAAGATGTGGCCGACCTCGATGCCCCGCGCGATGGTCAGGCTTCCCTTGCCATCGGGGCTCGGGTCTCCTTCCTGCACATTGCGCAGATCGGCGATTTCCGGGAGTGGCAGGTCACGCTCCCAGTTGATACCGAAATAGTGTTTGCCATCGATGTTGGCACCTGCGCTGAAATCGGACATCACGGCGACCGAGCGATCTGCGATGACCGGGATTGGCATGCCGACGGGGCCGAGTGAGCCGGCACCGGCACCGACGACATCGCGAATCTCGTCATCGCTTGCGAAGCAGAGCGGCTCCATGACGTCAGGCAGCCTTGCAGCCTTGACCTCGTTGAGCTCGTGATCACCGCGCAGCAGCAGCGCGATGAGCCTGTGTTCCGATTCTTCCGCTGCATGCACAATCAGCGTCTTCACAGTCTTTTCGACGGGCTGGTCGAACTGCCGGACGAGTTCCTCGATTGTTTTGGCGTCAGGGGTGTCGACGAGTTCCATCTCCCGGGAGGGGAGTGCGCGTTCATCCGCGGGTGCAACCGCCTCGGCAAGCTCGACATTGGCTGCGTAGTCGCTTCCGGTTGAGAAGGCGATGGCATCCTCGCCCGAGTCGGCCAGAACATGGAATTCGTGCGAAGCGCTCCCTCCGATCGAGCCCGTATCGGCATGAACGGCGCGAAAATCGAGACCGCAACGACGGAAGATATTGCTGTAGGTTTCATACATCAGCTCGTAGGTCTTCTGCAGGCATTCCTGTGAAGCATGGAAGGAGTAGGCATCCTTCATGAGGAACTCGCGTGCGCGCATGACGCCAAACCGCGGCCTGATCTCGTCACGAAACTTGGTCTGTATCTGGTAATAATTCACCGGCAACTGGCGATAGCTCTGCAATTCATTGCGTGCGAGGTCCGTGATGATTTCCTCATGCGTCGGACCAAAGCAGAAGTCATTGTTATGCCTGTCATGAAACCGCAGCAACTCCGGACCATACTGTTCCCAGCGACCCGATTCCTGCCACAATTCGGCCGGTTGCACAGCCGGCATCAGGACTTCGAGACCGCCTGACTTGTCCATCTCCTCGCGCACGATGTTCTCAACCTTGCGCAGTACGCGCAGCCCGAGCGGAAGCCAGGTATAGAGTCCGGCTGCCAGCTTCCTGATCATGCCGGCACGCAGCATCAGCTTGTGGCTCTCGATGGAAGCATCCGAGGGCGTTTCCTTGAGGGTCTGAAGCGGGAAATGCGAAGTTCTCATGCAAGTGAAGTGTCAATTTACAATAACCGGGAATCTTACCAGATATCGGGCGCGATGCTCCCGTGGCCCGTCAGGGGGCATCTCAGACAGTGTCGATGAATAGCTGCTCACCGGGTATGCCATGTTCCAGAATGCGTTCGCGGCTGCGGACAACATGGTCGCGGGGCAGTGTCAGATAAAGATCGAAATCCCTAAGCGTCTGGCTTGCGAGGATCTGTTCGATCACAGCCTCCAGCTGGTTAACTGAAGCGAGAGCGACGGGACGATAGCTGAAATCATCGAGCGCATCTTCCCAGGTGCGGCAGTAGTTGGAGAGATAGTGGCCATTTTCAGAAGTTGAGAGCCAGTAAAGCCGCATGATCCTGTCAGGATCAATCGAGACTGCGTGATCGATGAGGCTCTGGATCTGGGCGAATCCTGTTTCCCATGCAATGAAAAGCAAAGGACGACTCGTTTGCTCGTTCATCACGAAGTCACCACGGGGGCCATTGAGGGTGACGCGCTGGCCATGTTTCAGTAACCCTGTCCAGCAGTCCGCTTTTTCCAGATCGGCAGTGTGCAGGTGAAAGCGCAAATGCATGCCGTCACAGGGACAGCTGGCGATTGGCAGCATCACCGAGACGCAGTTCCCGAAAGTGAGTAGCGTTTTCTGGCCCGCGAGAAAGCGAAATGTCCGTGAACGCGGTGTACGTAATTCGAGCAGAATGATCCCGTCACTGAGTTGCCGGATTTTCGAAATTCTTGTCGCCAGGCGCTGGCGTGGTATGCCGGCCGGCGCATCGGTCAGATCGATGGAGATCTCGAGATCGGAGAGAGGCCGGTAGCTGCATGCAAGAAACCAGCCCTGCTCCCGCTCGATCTTGCTGAAATAGTAATCGTGATAGCGAACCGCCTCGACCTGTCCCCTGATGACTCTGCCGCGGCAATCGCCACAGGTGCCGTTGGAGCAGCTGTAGGGTAAATTCAGACCGTGCCTCAGGCCGGCCTCCAGGATGGTTTCCTGCTGTTCGACGATAAACTGCTTGCCGGATGGACGCAGGGTGACAGTCTTTGGCATCAGGTGATTTCCGGTTCAGGCATTGCCAGTGTAATCGGATATTCACCTGCAGACCAAGGCAGGCTGTCGATCAAATTGCGTCTCTGATCTTCTCCTCGATCCGTGCCAGCTCGGACTCGGTCGACCGGTAGATGCCTTCGAGCACTTCGCGATTGGCAATCTGGTCGACCCGTTCTTCGGCATCCGAGTCGACGCCGCCGCGAATATCCTGGCGAATCTGCTCCAGGCGCTGCCTGAGTTCGTCTCTCTTGCCTAACAGCTCTTCTCTGTTCATCGTGTCCCCCGGAACATTTCCATCGACAGTTACTTATAATTCTAGCCGGGAGTGAGTCTGGCGCGCTGATCATGATCAAGGCGCGGGCAGATCGCCTTCCAATCCTGTGAAATCATGCAAGAGCAATGATTTTCAGATGACGATTGACTACCATAGCGGCCTCCTTTGATTTTTCATAACAGTTGCGGAGCTTCGGGTGGCGAATTTCAGGCCGGGTCAGCGATGGATCAGCATTGCAGAACTGCAGATGGGACTGGGGACGATCTCAAGCGTCGAACATCGTACTGTCACCGTCATGTTCCTCCTGACTGGAGAAAACCGTCACTACGCTATCGATTCTGCGCCGCTTGTACGGCTTCTTTATGCACCGGGTGATCGCGTGCGCTCGGTCGAGGGCTGGGAGATGCTGGTTGATGCTGTCGAGGAAGAAGATGGTCTCATGCGATACATCGGCAGGCGTGATGACGGCAGCAGGAGCATCCTTCCGGAAGGATTGCTGGATTGCCAGGTTCAACTCAGCAGGCCGCGTGAGCGGCTCATGAGCGGCCAGCTTGACCACCACAAGTGGTTCGAGCTGCGTTATCGTACCCTTCGCCAGCTCAGTCGCCTGAACCAGTCTGACGTACGCGGCCTGCTTGGCCCGCGCACGTCCCTCTTGCCGCATCAGCTCTACATTGCGCACGAGGTTGCAAAACGCCATGCGCCGCGTGTCTTGCTCGCAGACGAGGTCGGCCTCGGGAAGACGATCGAGGCGGGACTCATCCTTCATCAGCAACTGCTGACCGGTCGTGCTCGCCGGGTGTTGATTCTCGTGCCTGGTTCCCTGCTGCACCAGTGGCTTGTCGAGATGCTGCGGCGATTCAACCTGCGGTTCAGTCTGCTCGATGAAGAGCGTTGCCGGGATGAATCCGCGAGCGGTTACGAAAACCCCTTCGAATCCGAACAGCTCGTTCTTTGTGATATCGACTTTCTGTCGAGCGATACATTGCGCCGTCAGCAGGCAATTGACAGTGGATGGGATCTGCTCATCGTAGACGAGGCGCATCATCTCGAATGGAGCGAAGAGAAGGCCGGTGACCAGTATCTTCTGGTCGAGGAGCTGGCGACTTCAACTGCAGGGTTACTCCTGTTAACCGCTACACCGGAACAACTTGGCAGGCAGAGCCATTTCGCCCGCCTGCGGCTGCTCGATCCTGACAGGTTCAGCAGCTTCGAGGCATTCCTGGCGGACGAGGAGGGCTATCAACCCGTCGCTCATGCGATCAGCGAACTTCTTGCCGGGACCAACCCGGATCTGGAGACGAGGGCGCTGCTGAATCAAACGATCGGGGAAGGAGATAACCTGCACCTCGTCGAGCTGATCGATGAAGACTCAACCGACAGGGCAGCCGGCCAGACTGCGAGGGAGCAGCTCGTGGACCATCTGCTTGACCGACATGGCACAGGGCGAGTGCTTTTTCGCAACACGCGGGCATCGGTCAGCGGCTTTCCCGGTCGCAAGGTTCTCCTGCACAAACTCGGTTGCCCGCCTGAATACAGAGAGCTCGATTATGGTTTGCTTGGCGAGGAGAACATCCAGCTTGCTCTCAGCCCCGAGCTGTTCTACAGGAAAGCGATACCGGAGGGTGATGCCTGGCATCACTTCGATCCGCGACTCGAGTGGTTGCTTGACAGGCTCACCGAGCTGCGTCCCGCAAAGGTCCTCGTCATTACATCGCATGCTGATACCGCACTGGATATTGCAGATGTATTGCGCATCCGTCGCGGTATCCAGGCCGCGGTTTTTCACGAAGGCATGAGTATCGTCGAGCGAGACCGTGCCGCTGCTTTTTTTGCCGATCCGGAATATGGCACCCAGGTGCTGGTTTGCTCCGAGATCGGCAGCGAAGGCCGCAATTTCCAGTTTGCACATCACCTGGTCCTGTTCGACCTTCCCTGGAATCCCGATCTTCTCGAACAGCGTATCGGCAGGCTCGACCGTATCGGCCAATGTGAAACCATCATGATCCATGTCCCCTGGCTCGAGGGAACACCGCAGGAAGGTATGGTTCGGTGGTACCACGAGGGACTGGATGCTTTTGGCAAAACCTGTCCGCCGGCGCACCAGCTCTTTTCCGCCCGCAGGGAGAGACTGGTCGCTGCTGTGCTCGGCAAACAGGGCGACCATACTCCTTTCAGCGATTTCATCCGGCAAACTGCCCGTGATAATGCGCAGCTGCAACAGCAGATGCACGAGGGACGCGACAGGCTGCTTGAATACAATTCCTGTCGTCCGCGGCAGGCTGCGGAGATCTGTTCCAGAGTCACTGACCAGGATGAGCCCGGAGAACTGATCGACTATGCGACCCGTGCCTTCGACTGTTTTGGTATCGAGTATCAGGAACACAGCGACCAGTGTCTTGTGCTCAAACCCGGTGCGCACTTGCAGGCAGCGAGTATCCCGTCACTTCCTGCAGACGGCATGACGGTCACTGTCTCGAGGAATATCGCCCTGGCCAACGAGGACATGCAGTTCCTGACCTGGGAGCACCCCATGATGAGCGGCCTGATGGAGATGGTCACAGGCAGCGAGCAGGGCAATTGTGCCTTTACGGCCATCAGGATTCCGGGGCTCAAACCCGGCAACCTCTTTCTCGAGTCACTCTTCATTCTCGAGGGTAGCGTTGCCGATTCGAGCGGGCTTGGTTATTACCTTCCTCCGACGATGCTGCGTGTGGTCGTCGATGATACCGGTCGCGATCTGGGCAAGGTTCTCAAACACGAGGATATCGAACGAACGCATCGCGAGGTCGACAGGAAGACCGGCCTGAAAGTCGTCAAAAGCTGTATCCCGCAGCTCAAATCGATGATCGAAAAAGCGGAGGTGCTGGCTGAGAGGAGCATGCCGGAACTGATTGACAGGGCGCGGGAACGGGCACGCGGGTTGCTGCATGTCGAGATCGAACGCCTCGAGGCACTACGGGATATCAATCCCAATGTGCGTGAGGAAGAGATCAGCTTTTTCAGGGATATGGAGTTGCGCGTGGACGGAATGCTCGAGAGTGCACACCCGCGGCTCGATGCCCTGCGAGTCCTGGTGACTGTGTGACTTGCCAGCAATTATGTGACGAATAGAGTTGCAGTGCGGATGGAACAGGCCGTGCTTTCTCTCCGGGTTGCCGGGAGAAGGTGCGTATTCAACCTGCAAAATAAGTCTCGATAAACTCCATCAGGCGTCCCCTGACATCAACTGGGTCCAGATCGGA
>JASFFK010000070.1:0-9102 GCA_050124335.1 Chromatiales bacterium
AGAACTTCCTGGCGCCTGGATGAAGAAGTTCGGCAGGCACATAGTTGACCGTGTTTGCGGCCTGCGTATAGCGCCCTTGCGGGAGTCGCGCGGTGAATTCATCGTGCCCCAGATGCATGGCGCGTACCAGCCGGTATGCCGTCTCATCGGCGAGGTCCGGCCTCACGAGGATCAGTGACCACAGTCCTATCGAGTGGATATCTTCCGACTGGCCCTTGTAGGTACCGGCGGGGACCGTCATCTCCCGGAGGTGCGGGTATTTCTCGCGAATCAGTTTCACCTGCCCCGGCGTTGGTGCAATGAACCTGCCGCCTGCCTCCCCTTCGGCTACCGCCACAAAGCCCGGCCACCCGATGCCTGCTCCCCACAAGGCTTCTGCCTCACCATCCAGCACGAGCCGCGGGCCATCAGCGGCCTTGTTCAGAATGATCTGCTGAAAATCCCTCTCGGGATGGAGATCCAGGCCGTCCAGCACATCATTTGCGAGGATCCGCAAGCCGGAGGCTTGCGTACCAAAAGCAATGGACTGGCCCTTGAGGTCCTCGATACGCCTGTATGCTGAATCGCCGCGAACGACGAACATGCCGGGATTGGGATACATGACGGTCAACACCCTGAGATCGATCGCAGGACGACCGATCCCGTCCAGGGCCAGCCGTGCGGCATTTCCCTCGACCTGGCCCACGTCGACTTCGCCTGCCTCGAGGAGTTCGAGATTTTGCCGGCTGCCTTTTGTGGCGATCACGTTGACCTGGATGCGGTCATCCGTGGCATTGATGACCTCGGCGAGGTTTTGCCCAAACAGCTGAAATCCCCCGCCCTTCGTCGCTGTCGCCCAGCTGACGGAGGTTGGTTCTGCGGCTAATGTCAGGGAGCCGACAAGCAGCATCAGCGATAATGTCAGGACACTGACTGATCTCATCACAACGAAACCTCCTGCTTGACAGGGTCTTGTGGGCAGCTTTTGCACTTCATCCTAGTCGGCGCTGGTCTTGTCTATTGCATGAAGATCGTGGGGTTTCGGGTTTACTGACGTCCAGGACAGAATCGAGGGGATGAGGCACGACCGTGCGGACAGACCCCTGAAAAAAATCAGATCGGATGCGTAAGCTTGAACGACGGCCTGGCTCGCATGTCACCCTCCCGAGCCCGGCAGGGAATGCATCTGCATCACCGGTATTGCAGATCCCGGGCGTTATTCTGTCTTGCTGTTGCTTCCTGCCTCGTCGCAAGACTCACCCTCGAGCAACTGCTGTGGCGGCATCCTGGCGATGGATTTCAGACGCAGGTGCAAGGCCGCCTTGGCCATCAGGTGTGCGCCGACCGGTGCTGTAATGAACAGGAACAGGGTCACGAGTACCTCGTGCAGGCTAAGCCCTTCATCCTGATAACTGAAGAAGACCGCCGAGGCGATCAACAGGCTGCCAACGCCCAGTGTGGTTGCCTTGGTCGGGGCATGTAACCTGCTATAAAAATCACGCAAGCGAATGAGACCCAGCGATCCGACCAGGGTAAAGCCGGCGCCGATCAGGATGAGCGCAGACAGCAGCAGCTCCAGAATCGTGGGCATCATTCGATGATATCCCCCCGGGTCAGGAACTTGCTCAGCGCCACCGTGCCGACAAACCCGATCATCGCGATCAACAACGCCGCCTCGAAATAGAGATTGCTGCGCAAATGGATGCCGAGCAGAACAAGCAGGGCAACGGTGTCGACATAGAGTGTATCCAGCGCGAGGATACGATCAGCCGCGGTCGGCCCGAGCAAGAGGCGCCAGAACGCCATTAGCAGGGCGATGCTGACCAGGCCGAAAGCAACATATAGAGCGGCATTCAACATAGTTCAAGAATCTCCTTCAGCGGTGCCTCGTAGCGCTCACGGATCGTTTGCAGCAACTCATCCGGATCCGTGGTGTGCAGAGTGTGGACGATCAGGCAACGGCGGTCGGCACTGAGAGAGGCCGAAACTGTACCCGGCGTCAACGAGATCGTGTTGGCCAGCACGCTGATCGCTATCTCGCTGCGCAGCACCAGGGGCATGACGACGAAGGCCGGTTGCAAAGTCTCCTGCCGGCCGATGATCAGACGAGCGACAGCAATGTTCGCAACGATGATGTCGTACAACACGATGACCGTGAAACGCACCAGCAACAGAGGGCGATGCACCTTGACCTGCTCGGGCCAGAAGCGCGCGGTGTAAAGCGGGACAGCCCAGCCCAGGATAGACCCGAGGAGTACCTGTCCGAAACTGAGTTCATTGACAAGCAGCAGCCATATCAACACAAGGGTAGCCGATAGCAGCGGATGCGGTAACAATCGCTTCATCGGATTCTCCCGGCCTCAGCGGTCTGCAGTACAGCCTCCACGTACGCAGAGGGCTGCACCAGTTGCGTTGCGGCGGCCCGACTGAATTCGTACAGTGGCCCGGCATAAACGACCAGCACGATGCCAAGCAACACGAGGACCAAAGGCGCGGCCAGATCCGATAGCCTGATTGCAGGCCCCGCCTCCGCCCACCCGTCTGTATCGAAGAACAGCTGGCTGCCGGAGCGAGCCAGTCCCATCACACCGAGCAGGCTGGTAATCAGCAGCACTGCGAGGACCCAGGACATCCATGGATTGCCAATACTCGATTGCAAAATCAGCCACTTACCGATAAACCCGGAAAGCGGTGGCAAACCGCTGACAGCGATAGCAATCAGCAGGAAGACACCTGCCAGCAGCTGACCACGCGGCAGATCGGGGCCAGTCACCAGGCGATCAGCATACTCTCCACGCGCGCGGGAGACGACGTCAGCGAGCAGGAAGAGTGCTGCTGCAGCGAATGTCGTATGGGCCAGGTAGTAAATGCCCGCGGCAACCGCGTCGATTCCTCCGAGGCCGAAGGCGGTCAACAGGGTGCCGGCAGATACCACAACCAGGTTGGCGGCCTGTTGCGACAGGCGTCGACTGGCCAGCATCCCCAGTGTCCCGGCGGCGACAGTCAACAGCGCCAGCGGAATGAGCCACGGATCAAGCAGCCCGGCGGCGGGGCCACTGTCGGGACCAAACAGCAGACTGTAGACACGCAGGATGGAATAGGCACCGACCTTGGTCATGATCGCGAACATGGCTGCAACAGGTGCGCTGGTATAACCGTAGGCTCCGGGCAGCCAGAGATGCAGCGGCGCCAGGGCCGCTTTGAGTGCAAAGACGGCAAACAGGAGTAGCCCGGCGGTTCGCACGACACCGAGATCCGACTCCGGCAACTCTGCCAGCCGCACGGCCATGTCCGCCATGTTCAGTGTGCCAAGAACTCCGTAGAGACTGCCCACAGCAAAGAGGAAGAGTGTTGAACCGACCAGGTTCAACACCACGTAGTGCAATCCGGCACGGGTGCGATTGCGGCCACCGCCGAGCAGCAAGAGACCGTACGAGGCGATCAGCAGGACTTCGAAAAAGACGAACAGGTTGAAGAGATCACCGGTCAGGAAGGCGCCGTTAAGGCCGAACAACTGCATCTGGAACAGGACATGGAAATAGCTGCCGACGCGCCGCCCGTGCAAGAGTACGCCAGTTGCCAGCAGCCCGGTCACCAGCACCATGACCGCCGCCAGCCGATCGGCCGCCAGTACGATACCAAACGGCGCCGACCAGTTACCGAGACGGTAAACCTCTACCTGCCCTTCCCCGGTCTGCATCAGGAGTAGCAGGGCAACAGCAACCAGCCCAAGGGTTGCGGCGAGGTTGATCAGCCGGTGGAGCTCTGTGGCGGATCCACGCAACAGCAGCAGCAGAATGCCGGTCAGCAAGGGCAGCAATAATGGAATGATGACCAGGTGGCTCATCATTCTGACTCCTTGCCATCGACGTGATCGTTGCCCAGTTCGGCGCGGGCACGCAGGGACAGGATCACGACAAACGCCGTCATACCAAAACTGATGACGATCGCGGTCAACACCAGGGCCTGCGGCAGCGGGTCGGCATAGCTTGCACCATCACGGATGATCGGCGGCTGGCCGATGGTGAGACGGCCCATGACGAACAGGAACAGGTTCACTGCGTAAGACAACATGGTCAGTCCAAGAACGACCGGGAACGTCCTGCCGCGCAGGCTGAGGTAGACACCGCAGGCGGTCAATGTGCCGATGACGATTGCGATAAGGGCTTCCATCAGGCGTCCTCCTCCGGGCTGCCGGCTGCCGAGTGCGGCCGGTTGACATCATGCAGATGTCCAAGTTGCAGCAGAATCACCAGGGTGACACCAACCACGACCAGGTAGACACCCAGATCGAAAAGCATCGCAGAGGCCACCTCGAACTTGCCGACCAGTGGCCAGTGCAGGTAGGTAAAGGTCGATGTCAGGAACGGATAGCCGAACACCCAACTGGCCAGGCCGGTGGCTGTCGCGATCAGCAGGCCGATACCAATCATGGGATTGAGGCGGGCGCTCATTCTGGAGCCGGTCCAGGCAATGCCATTGGCAAGGTACTGTGTGATCAGCGCGATTGCGGTGATCAAGCCTGCGATGAAACCGCCGCCGGGCAGATTGTGGCCGCGCAGCAACACGAAGATGGCCACCAGCAGGGCCAATGGCAAGAGCAGGCGCGAGAATGATGCCATGACGACAGGATGCAGGTCCCAGCTCCATCGTCGGCCCGAACTGTCTGTTTCGGGAGCGGTCAGTCGCAACCCCTCCAGTAAAGCAAAGATGCCGATCGCGGCAATCGCCAGCACCGTGATCTCGCCCAGCGTATCGAAGCCCCGGAAGTCGACCAGGATGACGTTGACCACGTTGGTTCCGCCCCCGCCCGGGACGCTGTTTTCGAGAAAAAAGCCCGCGATCGACTCATAGGGCCGCGTCAGGACAGCCCAGGTCAGGGCCGAGGCGCCCAGCCCGGCAGCAGTGGCCACTAAAAGGTCACGGCCACGACGACCGGCACTCGACTCGACAGGTGTCCGGGCCGGCAGAAAATAGAGTGCCAGCAGCAGTAGTACGATCGTCACGACCTCGACCGACAACTGCGTCAGCGCCAGGTCAGGCGCCGAGAATTTCACGAAGGTCAATGCGACAATCAAACCCACCACGCTCAACAGCAACAGTGCCAGTAGCCGCTGGCGATGCAGCAGGACGGTGCCGAGCGCTGCAATACAGAGGATGACCCCGGCCAGCAGGCTGATCGGGTCAAGCGGCGTCAGCTGCACCTCGCCACCAAGCGGCCCGAAGCCCCATAGCCCGAAGAATGCCAGTGTGCCGGAAGCGAGAACCAGCACCAGGACCATGCGTTGCAGCGTTGCGCGCTGCAGCACGTCGTTGAGCCATTCGGCGCCGCGGAACAAAGCCTGCTCCAGCCATTGATAATAGGTACGGGCATCGATCCTGCCGATCGTGCGCTCGTGCCAGCGGAACAAGGGACGGCGCAGTGCGTAAATCAGGCCACCTGCAGCGAGTGCCACCATGCTCATGATCAACGCCGGATTGACGCCATGCCAGATCGAAAGACTGTATTCCGGCAAATCTGTCTGCAGTGTCGCCGCAGCAGCCGTTGCCAGTAACGGCCCGAAGGTCCAGGCCGGTGCGATGCCGACCGCAAGGCAGATCACGACCAGCACTTCGACCGGGACTTTCATCCAGCGGGGCGGCTCATGCGGTGTCTTCGGCAGATCGATCGGTTCGCCATTGAAAAAGACGTCATGAATGAAACGCAGAGAATAGGCAACGGCAAATGCACCTGCCAGGGTTGCGAACATAGGCAGCCACGGAATCGCACCTTCAGTGGAGATGTAGACAGTCTTCGCGAAAAACATCTCTTTCGACAGGAAGCCATTCAGCAGCGGCACCCCGGCCATCGCTGCCGCCGCGACCATGGCCAGCACTGCCGTATAGGGCATGTATTTCCACAATCCGTTGAGCTTGCGCATGTCACGCGACCCGGCCTCGTGATCGATGATCCCTGCGGCCATGAACAGCGATGCCTTGAAGGTGGCGTGATTCATGATATGAAACACACCAGCCACGGCTGCAAGCGGCGTGCCAATACCGAAGAGCAGCGTGATCAGGCCCAGGTGACTGATCGTCGAGTACGCCAGCAGGCCCTTGAGGTCATGCTTGAACAGCGCGGTGTATGCACCGAGCAGCAGGGTGAGCAAACCTGCCCCCCCCACCAGCAATGTCCACTCGAACGAACCGGACAAAGCCGGGAACAGCCGTGCCAGCAGGAAGACACCTGCCTTGACCATGGTCGCCGAGTGCAGATAGGCGCTGACCGGTGTCGGCGCTGCCATCGCATGCGGCAGCCAGAAGTGGAACGGAAACTGCGCAGACTTGGTGAATACCCCCAGTAAAATCAGCACAAGTGTCGGAACATACCAGGGATGATTGAGAATGGTGTCGCCCGACTGCAGGATCACCGACAGTTCATAACTACCGGCAATCTCGCCAAGCAGGATGAAGCCTGCCAGCATCGCAAGCCCGCCGGCACCTGTGATTGCGAGCGCCATCCGTGCACCCTCGCGCGCATCGTCACGATGGTGCCAGTAACTGATCAGCATGAACGAACTGATGCTGGTCAGCTCCCAGAAAATCACCAGCTGAATGATGTTTTCCGACAGCACCACACCCAGCATCGAGCCCTGGAAGAGCAGCAGATAGGCGTAGAAACGGCCCATGGGGTCGTTCGGAGAGAGATAGTAGCGCGCATATAGGATGACCAGCAGCCCGATCACCAGGATCATCAGCGAAAAGAGCAGTCCCAGGCCGTCGAGCCGGAAACTCAGGGTCAGGCCGGCAGCAGCCAGCCAGTCGAATTGCCACAACAGGGTCGCGCCCTGCATGACTTCACCGATCGAGGGAATGAGCAGCAGCAATGCGCTGAAGGTGGTTCCGGCGGCAGCGAAGGCCGATCGCAACCGGCCATGATGACCTGCCCACGCAACAAGCGCAGCGCCAAGAAAAGGGATCAGGACGATCAATGGAATCGTCATGGCATGAAAATCCCGGCAATCATCGTGTCAGGGGGTATAGCACCAACAGCCATTAGCTTTGCAGAATAGCGGTGCTTTAAGGTACAGCGCATTGTGGATCAGTTGTCCGCCGCCAGGGCGCTCCTCGCGAGTTCCTCGGATAGGGTTGCGATAGTTTAGCAACATGCGGGCGAAGGCATAAGTCCCTGTGACCTGGCAAGAGTTGCCAGCGCGATGCGATTTCCATGGGGATATCCACAAAAGGACGAGGACAGGCTGGAATAGCATGAGCTTCCCCTTCCAGACGCTCAGGAATTTTCCAGCGTCTCGCTCCACGCTATGGAAAGCCTGTCGTCAAAAAGCCTCTGTCTTCTTTTTTTGTTTATGCATTTATTCTGAAGAATCAGGCACGATTGATTCTTCGGATCTACAGACGCAGTCTGTCCCGGTTTTTCAGGCTCAAAGGACTGGCGATGCCAGTCGCGACAGGTTGACGCCGAGATGCCACCAGAAAGGCTTCTCATCCAGTTCAGCGGGATCGATCAGTTCGGCATGGGCGAAGTCGGCCTCGAACATCTGCTCCATCTGCGAGGCGAAGTCCACGTCGTTGATAACGGCGGTCACCTCGAAGTTCAACCGGAAGGAGCGGTTATCGAAATTGGCCGTGCCGACAGTGGAGACATTGTCATCGACCAGCATCACCTTCTCATGCAGGAAGCCTGGCTTGTAGGCATAGAACTTGATGCCCAGATCACGAAGCTGATCGATGTAGTGAAAGGCCGCCAGGTAAACAGGCAAACTGTCACCCTTGCCCGTGGTGATCACGCGCACGTCCACTCCGCGCAGGGCAGCCAGTTCCAGCGCCTTCATGACCGCCTCGTCCGGCACGAAGTATGGTGATGACAGCCAGATACGTTCCCTGGCAGAGTTCAGCGCAGTGACAAACAGCAGGCCGGCGGTATCGAGCCGTTGCGAAGGTGACGAGGGAATGATCATCGCCTGGATGTCACTGCCCTCTGCAGGCTCAGGCTGCCAGTTGACCTCCGGTAACTCACGTGTCGCCCAGTACCAGTCCCCCATCATCACGGCCTGTAGCTGGGTCACAACCGGACCGTCGAGGCGTACATGCGTGTCCCGCCAGGGGCTCATGTCCGGATCGCGCCCCATGTATTCATCGCCGACATTGTGTCCGCCGACCCATCCAGTGACGCCATCAACGACGACGATCTTGCGATGGTTGCGAAAGTTGAGTTGAAAGCGGTTGCGTTTGCCCTGTGTCGGCTTGAACGAGCTCACCTGGACACCTGCAGCTCTCAGTTCATCGGTATAGCGATCAGGCAAGCCCTTGCTGCCGACTTCGTCATAGAGCATGTAGACACGCACGCCGGCTTTGGCCCGCTCGATCATTGCCTGCTGCATCTGGCGACCAAGGCCATCATCGTGAAACATGTAAAACTGGACGAGCACATACTCCTTTGCCCGGGCGATCCCGGCAAGAATACTGCCAAAGGTGGCCTCTCCGTCGATCAGCAGTTCGGCCCTGTTCGCCCGGGTCATCTCCATACCCGAAAGATTCCGTATGGCTGTGTAACTCGGGTAACGATCGATGGATACAGACCAGGGCTCAAGATTGTCGTGGAACTCCGAGATCAGATTGTCGATTTCGTCCTGCCGCTCTTCATAGGCTTCCAGGGTACCTTCAAACTTGCTGCGTCCCAGGACTGCGTAGGCCGGCACCGCAACAAAGGGAAATGAGACCAGTGCAACTGACCAGGCCACTGCGCCCTGCGGCGTACGCGCTGTCATTATGGCGTCAATAGCCGAGATGATACCGAGCAGATAGAAAATGGTGACAATCGATGCAATCATACGTCTCTTCTTTCGCTTCATTTGATCCCCCGTCCGTTGAATGGCAGCGGATTGGCGATCCTGACGTGCCCTCAACGCGTTAACTCCTCAATATCTTAGACGATCCCCTGTGTCAGCTGTAATGAAATGAGGAATTCACACTCCGGGTGGTGACAATCGGAAGAACTGAATAATCGCTCGGTTTCAAGGTATTTGATTCACTCTTCCTGTAATGAACCTGTCCACGCTAGCCAGGCCAGGCTTGATGCAGTAATCCTGGTTTCATGCCTATGAAGTCCTGCCAACTTTCTTT
>JASFFK010000071.1:0-9015 GCA_050124335.1 Chromatiales bacterium
GCCGATGACCTGGATATCCGGAAAATGCTTCTTGACCCATGCAACGCGATCCAGGACACCCTGTGAATGGCCATGTGCCGTGTCCACGACAATCACATCGACACCCGCCTCGACCAGCGCCTCGACGCGCTCGTTCGTACCCTCGCCGACGCCGACGGCGGCACCGGCACGCAGCCGCTCCTGGCTGTCACGGCAGGCATTCGGGTAGTCACTCGCCTTCTGGATGTCCTTGACGGTAATCAGGCCGCGCAGCTTGAAGTCGCCGTTGACGACAAGCACCTTCTCGATGCGGTGCTGGTGCAGCAGTGCCTTGACCTCCTCGCGACTGGCTCCCTCCTTGACTGTCACGAGCTTGTCTTTCGGAGTCATGATGGAGCTGACAGGCTCGGACGTGCGCGTCTCGAAACGCAGGTCACGCCCGGTGACGATGCCGACGAGATCGTCGCCATCGACGACCGGAACGCCGGAGATGCGGTTCTTGCGGGTCAGCTCGAGGACCTCGCCGATGCTTGTCGTCGGTGACACGGTGATCGGGTCATGGATGACACCGCTTTCGTATTTCTTGACCCAGCGAACGCGCGATGCCTGCTGCTCGACGGTCATGTTCTTGTGGATGATGCCGATACCGCCCTCGAGAGCCATCGCGATGGCAAGCTTGGCCTCGGTAACCGTGTCCATGGCCGCCGAAACCAGCGGAATGTTGAGTTGAATTTCGCGTGTCAGGTGTGTTGCAAGGGAGACATCCTTGGGCAGCACGCTCGAGTGAGCGGGCACGAGCAGGACATCGTCAAAAGTCAGGGCTTCCTCGGCAATTCGCAGCATCTCTTTCTGGCTCTTCGGGCTACTGAAAAATAGCGATCAATTATATACCGATTTATGCACCCATGATGAAAATCTCTGCTGATTCAAGGGTTACAGGCAGCAGGTGCAGGGGCAGTCACACAAGCACCGGAATCACACGCCGTATCCCTCAATTGGCGATTCTCCAGCCATCGCAAATATGCGATCATGCGGCCATGCAACAGCTGTTACCGATCCTTGCCGCTTTTCTCTTCCTGCTGACTGCCGTGCTCGCGGCCTTGAGGCTGTTTCGCCCGGGGATGGCAAAGAAGATCAGTCGCGGCGCCGTGCTCGCTGCCGGATTCAGCGCAGTTGTTCTGCATGCCCTGGTGCTCTATTTCAACCTGCACACTGACGAGGGCATCAACCTGGCCTTCTTTCAGGCAGTCAGCCTGGCCGGCTGGACCATCGCCCTCGTGACCCTGGTCTCGGCAGTCAGCAAGCCTGTCGAAAACCTCGCGATCTTCATGTTCCCGTTCATTGCAGCAGCCCTGCTGATCGCGGGATTCTCGGAGTCGAACATGCTCTTCACGGCCGGCGGAAGCTGGAAGCTCGGCCTGCATGTTCTCACGTCACTGCTGGCCTGGAGCATGTTCGCTATCGCCAGCGTGCAGTCGCTGCTGCTCTGGGTACAGGACAGGCATCTGCATAACCGCCAGCCCGGCGGTTTCATCCGTGCTTTGCCACCGCTGCAGACCATGGAGAGCCTGCTCTTCGAATTCATCGCGATCGGCTTGCTGTTGCTGACCGGTTCGCTCGTGACCGGCTTCCTGTTTCTGGAGGACATGTTTGCCCAGCACCTGGTGCACAAGACAGTGCTGTCGCTGGTCGCCTGGGTGATCTTTGCAGTCCTGCTATGGGGACGCTACCGTTTCGGCTGGCGCGGCAGAAAGGCATTGCAGTGGACGATCGGCGGCTTCCTCGTGTTGCTGCTAGCCTATTTCGGCTCCAAGGCCGTACTCGAGCTGATTCTTCAGCGACCTGCCTGAGGCCTGTTTACCGGATCTGCAGGCTCGACTCGACGCTGTAGCGCACGAGCGCTTCCCCGACACCGGCACCGAACCGGCGAAGAAGGCGATCCAGCGCAGTCTCCTCGTAGGTGTAATCCACCTTCTTCTCGGCCTTGATGAGCTCCCCGGCGACATAATGACTGTCACCAAACCCGTCGATCAGCCCGAGTTCCATGGCCGTCTTGCCGCTCCAGAAAAGCCCGCTGAAGATCTCCTCGTTGTCGACGAGCTTCTCGCCCCTGCCCTGCCTGACGGCATCGATGAACTGGGCGTGGACTTCTGCAAGCATCTTTTCGGCATGCGCCTTGTCCGCTTCCTGCAGTGGCAGGAAGGGATCGAGCGCGTTCTTCCTGTCACCGGCCGTCATGACACGGCGCTCGATACCCAGCTTCTCGAGGGTATCGACAAAACCGAATTCGCCCATGCGCACGCCGATGGAGCCGACGATGCTCGACTCATTGGCATAGATCTCATCGGCAGCGGAAGCGACGTAATACGCACCTGAAGCCCCGACATCCCCGATCACGGCGTAGACAGGGATATCGGCATGCTCCTTGCGCATCTCCCGGACCGAGGACCAGATGCGGGCGGACTGCACTGGGCTGCCACCGGGGCTGTTGATCTCGAGGATGATGCCCTTGACCTTGTCGTTCTTGTAGGCCTTCTTGAGACCCTTGATAACCTGGTCGGCCGAGACCCCCTGCTCATCGGGCGCGATAACATCATTGATCCTGATGACTGCCGCGTGATCCTCGAGATGGGCTTCTGCCTCGGTCAGACTGTCGCCCCAGAAGGCCATCACGAGCAAGGCGATGAAATAGCCGAGAATCAGGAACTTGAAAAAGAGATTCCAGCGCCGCGCACGGGTCTGTTCGCGTGTCGATGCCATAACCAGTTTCTCGACGAGCTGCCGTTCCCACGGCCCGTCGCCCTGGTTCTTGCCTGCCTCTTGTCTGCTGTCGTCTTCTGTCGCCATGCCGGTCTGTCCGTTATCGATCAAATAATCATGAAAATTGTACCAGCGGACTCTGAACCAGGCTGGTTCATCGTCCGGAGAGCCATGCCGGCATCTCGGAAAGCGCGTCAAGCGTCGCCAGTGCACCGCTGTCGATCAGTCGTTGCGGTTCATGCACGCCGTAGCTGACACCAAGACCATGGGAACCTGCGCTGATTGCCATACGCATGTCGTATTCGGTGTCGCCCACCACGAGCGTGTCGGAGGGCATCATGCCCAGCTTCTCGAGAATGTCTTCCAGCATCTGCGGATGGGGTTTTGAGAAGGCCTCGTCGGCACAGCGGGTTGCCTGGAAAAATGGCCGCAGGCCGGACTCGTCGAGCTCTTTTTCGAGACCGCGCCGGCTCTTGCCTGTCGCCACGGCGAGGAGGTAATCATCCGACAGGGAGGTCAGTGTTTCGACGACACCTGGAAACAGCCTCGAACGTGCCCTGTTGCGCACGAGAAAATGGTCACGGTAGGCGTCGGCCAGTCCCCTGTACGTTTCCTCGTCACTGTCGGGAAAAAGCATCCTGACAGCCTCGTGCAGGCCAAGGCCGATCACCTGGCGTGCCTCCGTTTCGGCAGGTGTCGGGACACCCATCTCGGCAGCCGCTGCCTGCAGGCAGGCCACGATTTTTGCCTCGGAATCCATAAGGGTGCCGTCCCAGTCGAATACCAGTAGTTGATACATCAGGTCTCGCGCAGTGTCGTCAAGAGTTGTTCGAGCGCCGGCTCAAGCGGCGCCACAAGTTTCAGCACATTGCCCTCCTCGCCCCATTCGAAGGCAAGCTGCCAGGCATGCAGAAAAAGCCGTTTCAGGCCGAGTTGTCGATAACGGCGATTGATCTCGTCATCGCCATACTTCTCGTCGCCGATGATGGGCGTGCCGAGATGTGCCGCATGGACACGGATCTGGTGCGTCCTGCCTGTCAAGAGTTCTGCCTCGACGAGCATGCAGTCGCCAAACTGCTCCTTGATACGGAACAGCGTCGATGCGGACTTTCCCTCCTCATCGACAGTCACGACTCTCTCACCGCCGCGCAACAGGTTCTTTTTCAGCGGTGCATCGACCCGCATGCGATTCTGCGGCCAGTCGCCCGCCACGAGCGCCAGGTAGCTCTTGCGAATCCGGTTCTCACGCTGCAGGGTATGCAGTGTCCGAAGCGCGGATCGCCGTTTTGCAATCATCAGCAGCCCGGAAGTCGCACGGTCGAGCCGATGCACCAGCTCGAGGCCTTTCTCTTCGGGTCTCAGCAGGCGAAGCTGCTCGATAACGCCGAGACTGATACCACTGCCGCCATGCACGGCCATACCGGAGGGCTTGTTGATCACGAGCAGCCGCTTGTCTTCGAAGAGAATGGCCGCATCGAGGCGCTGCTTCTGCTGATCCGAAAGCTTTCCGGGCGTCCCGGTCTGCGATGTCCTGACGGGTGGAACCCGCACCTCGTCGCCGACGGAGAGGCGGAAATTCTGCTTGATGCGTTTGCCGTTGACGCGCACCTGGCCACTTCTCAGCAACCGGTAGATATGGCTCTTCGGCACGCCTTTCAAGTGCTTCATGAGGAAGTTGTCGATGCGTTGCGCATCGGCCTCCTCGCCGATGCGCAGCAATCGAACCTTGTGCTGGGTCTGACCGCTCATGCCGTCAACTGGCCAGGAGCGTCAGGAATCCGCGGCGGCCTTCTGTTCGGTTTTGCCGGAAGCGTCCTGACCGGGTTCCTTCTTCGTTTCCACCTGCTTGAGTTTCGGCTTGGGCTCGCCACCGGTAGAGGCATCGGCTGCTTTATCCGTTGAAGGAGCCGAAGCCGGTTTTGCGGAAACAGGGGCCTCGTCACGCTTTTGCGCAGGCTCTGGCTTCTTTTCCGTATCGGCACTTTTCGGAGCGGACTTCTCCTGGCCGGACGGAGCCGCGGTTTCAGCGGCAGGTTTGTCCCTCGCAGGAGCGGGTTTCTGTTCGCCACGCGCTTGCTGGCCACTACTGTCCTTTGGCCTGGTCCCGGGCGTGCCTGCGTCTTTCGGTGCTGATGTCTGTTGTGCTTCACCGGATTCCGGTTTCTGCTCCGGTTTCTGTTCTGGCCTGGGACGGCGTCTGGAGCGGCCTGCTGGCTTTTGTGTTTCCGGCCTGGAGCCCTCCTGTTTCTGCGCATCGGAAGACTGTGGCTGGTTGCGGTTGTCATCGCTGCGTCGCTGGCGCGGTGCCTGGCGTCCGGAACTGGTACGGCGGCCACCGCGGCGTCCGCGCCCGCTGCTGCTTTTCTGCTGGCGCGGCTTCTGTTCCTGGCTCTCATCCTGTCCGGTTTTCTTCTCGGCGCGCTGCTGTTGCTTTTCGTCCTCCTGCTTCGGGGACTCGGTGCTCTTGGGTTGGCCCGCAGCCGGTCGTGATCGTTGACCGGAACCACGCCTGCGGCCATTGGCCTGCTGCGACTTCTGCCGCTCCGGCTGCCTGCTCCGGCTCTGTGGCTTCTGCTCGCGCTTTTCAGCCTCCCCGGCCTTCTCCTCTTCTCCTTTCGGAGCGGCAAAAAGACCGAAGATACGTTTCAGGAAACCTGTCTGCGAGGCATCTTCGCTGGGAGGCATGAGTGGTTCTTTCGAGACCGGCACCGGTGCGGGCGGTGTAATCTGGCGTACGGCCGGCTGCTCGATACGCGCCTGCTGCACAGCCTTGCTTTCGGGCACGACCACTTCCGGCTCCTGGACGAGCTGGTAACTGGACTTTTCCTCCCTGCCCTGCGGCATGTCGCTCTGGCGTACGCGCTCGATACTGTAGTGCGGCGTCTCCATGTGCTGGTTGGGAACGAGGACGACCTCGATGTCCTGGCGTTTCTCGATGTCGTAGATCGCCTGGCGCTTTTCGTTCAGCAGGAATGTAGCCACATCGACCGGCAACTGCGCCGTGACACGACCGGTGTTCTCCTTCATGGCATGCTCTTCGATGACCCGCAGGATCGAGAGGGCCAGGGATTCAACGCCACGTATGAAGCCATGCCCCTCGCATCGCGGACAGACATGCTGCGTGGACTCGCCGAGTGACGGGCGCAGTCGCTGACGTGACATCTCAAGCAGACCGAAGCGCGAAATGCGACCGACCTGGACACGCGCCCGGTCTTCCTTGAGCGCATCGCGCAGGCGACTCTCGACCTGGCGCTGGTGCTTGCTCGGTCCCATGTCGATGAAATCGATGACGAAGAGCCCGCCGAGGTCGCGAACGCGCAGCTGGCGTGCGATCTCGTCAGCAGCCTCGAGGTTGGTATTGAGGGCCGTCTCCTCGATATCGGCTCCCTTGGTCGCGCGGGCCGAGTTGATATCAATGGAGACCAGCGCCTCGGTGTGATCGATAACAATGGCGCCGCCGGATGGCAGGCGCAGCTCGCGATCGTACACCGACTCGATCTGGCTCTCGATCTGGTAGCGCGAGAACAGCGGCGTCTCGTCCCTGTAGAGTTTCAGCTTGCGTGCATTGTGCGGCATGACAGACTCGATAAAAGCCTTTGCCTCGTCATGCATGTCCGGGTTGTCGATGATGATCTCGCCGATGTCGTTGCGCAGGTGATCACGGATCGAGCGGATGATCACGTTGCTCTCCTGGTAGATCAGGAAAGGTGCGGGACGCTCCTCGGCCGATTTCTCGATCGCCGTCCAGACCTGGTTCAGGTAGTCGAGGTCCCACTGCAGCTCTTCGGTCGATTTGCCGATCCCGGCGGTACGCACGATGAGTCCCATGCCATCCGGAATGTTGAGCTTGGACATGGCATCGCGGAGATCGCTGCGTTCCTGCCCCTCGATGCGGCGCGAGATACCGCCGGCGCGCGGGTTCTTCGGCACGAGCACCAGGTAGCGGCCGGCCAGCGAGACGAAGGTCGTGAGTGCGGCACCCTTGTTGCCGCGCTCCTCCTTTTCGACCTGGACGATCACCTCCTGGCCTTCCTTGATTGCCTCCTGGATGTTCGGCTTGCCGCCCTTCTTTTGCGCTTCTTCGGTGAAGTAGCTGCGCGCAATCTCCTTGAGCGGCAGGAATCCGTGGCGCTCGGCGCCGTAGTTGACGAAGGCCGCCTCGAGACTCGGTTCGACCCGCGAGATCTTGCCCTTGTAGACGTTGGCTTTTTTCTGCTCCCGCCCCGGATGTTCGATATCCAGGTTGAAGAGCGTCTGTCCATCGACGATAGCGACTCGCAGCTCTTCTGGCTGGGTCGCATTGATCAGCATTCTTTTCATTGTGGCAATTCACCTGTTCACTGCATCTGCCGGATGCGATTCCATCCGGATATGGTTTTGCAGATGCAAGGTCTACGCTGCGTCTCGCAGCGTCATGTCGACTGAACAGTCGCACAGGCAAGAGTTGTGGCAAAGAGGATTTCTGATGTGAGCGATACGGCGCCCACAGCCGATAAGTCTGGACAGGGGCAGCCTCGCGATCCGGTCATTGCCGGCTTCACAGTGCGATTCGCTTTTCTTCGCGCCGGGTTTTCCCGGCAGGGACAGGCATCATCTGCGGCCTGTCTCTTCTTCCAAGTCGTTACAGGATGGTAACGCCTTGTGAAATCATCTTTCTCTTTCCGGCTCGTTCAGCCAGCGTCCGGCAGCACTTCGGGCTCCGGGGATCATGGCGCTGCGAGTCCGCTCGGCCATGACCTTTCAATTACTTCGGTTTGATCTGCATCGCAGCTCACCTGCTGCTTGCAGCGACAGTTGAATATATCAACCGCCATCTTTTCAGGCAATTGGCAAGTGAAGCCTAGAGAAGCGCTTCCTTTTCCTGCTGCAGTTGCGCCTCCTCTTCGAGTTCCTCGTGGAATGCCTCGTTGACGCGCTCACGCATCTCCTTGCCTGGTTTGAAATGCGGAACATGCTTGCCCGGGAGCGCGACCGGATCGCCGGTCTTGGGGTTACGTCCCATCCTGGGCTTGCGGTAATGCAGCGAGAAACTCCCGAAACTGCGGATCTCGATCCTGTCACCACTTGCCAGCGCGTTGCTCATCTGCTCGATGATGCACTTGATCGCGAGCTCAACATCCTTCTGGGCCAGATGCGGTTGCTGTTCAGCTATGACGTGTATCAATTCTGATTTGGTAACCGGCATATTTTCACTTCTGTTGTCTCAAACGGAATGACGGGGCAATTGCCCCGTCACCTGTCAGGCGATATCAGTCGTTATCGCCGGATTCCATCTGCTCCTTGAGCAGATCACCCAGTGTGGCCGCTCCACCCGCGGGCTGGGACTTGGACGAGTAGCTGCGGATGACTTCCGCTTCCTCGTCGTAGTCTTTCGCCTTGATGGAAAGGTTGATGCTGCGGCTCTTGCGATCGATCGCGATGAATTTCGCCTCGACCTCGTCGCCAACCTTGAGCACCGCACTGGCATCCTCGACACGCTCGCGCGAGATCTCGGATGCACGGATATAACCCATCACGGAGTCGGCGAGTTCGACGGTTGCACCGCGTGCATCGACCTCGGTGATCACGCCCTTGACGATGCTGCCCTTGTTATGGGTCGCAACGTAGGTCGAGAAGGGGTCGGTATCGAGCTGCTTGATGCCAAGCGAGATACGCTCGCGCTCGGGATCAACCGCCAGTACGACCGCCTCGACTTCATCGCCCTTCCTGTAGTTGCGCACCGCTTCCTCGCCCGGGATATCCCAGGAGATATCGGAGAGGTGAACCAGTCCGTCGATACCGCCATCGAGACCGATGAAGATACCGAAGTCGGTGATGGACTTGATGTTGCCCTTGACCTGGTCGCCCTTGTTGTGGCTCTGCGCGAACTCTTCCCACGGGTTCTGGCGGCACTGTTTCATGCCCAGCGAGATGCGGCGACGCTCCTCGTCGATATCCAGGACCATGACCTCGACCTCGTCACCCAGCGAGACAACCTTGCTCGGGTGAATGTTCTTGTTGGTCCAGTCCATCTCGGAGACGTGCACGAGACCCTCGACACCTTCCTCGATCTCGACGAACGAACCGTAATCGGCGATGTTCGTGACCTTGCCGAAGAGACGGGTGCCTTCGGGGTAGCGACGCGTGATGTTGACCCACGGATCATCGCCAAGCTGCTTGAGACCCAGGGAGACACGCATCTTCTCCTTGTCGTACTTGAGCACCTTGACATCGATTTCCTGGCCGATCTCGACAACTTCAGAAGGATGATGAACACGCTTCCATGCCATGTCGGTG
>JASFFK010000072.1:0-8919 GCA_050124335.1 Chromatiales bacterium
GACTTTGCCAATGCGATTGAGTGCATCGATCAGCGACTGTTGCTTGAATCCGATCTGCCTGTCGCTACGCATGTGCTGCAGACTGCATCCACCGCAGATACCGAAGTGTTCGCATATCGGCACAACACGATCGTCCGAGGGCTCCAGGATCTCGCGGATAACGCCTTCATCGTGTGTTCTGCCGATATGGCTATAGTTGAAAAGCACCCGTTCACCGGGTAGCGCACCATGGATGAAGACGGCTTTTCCATCGATGTGAGTTACGCCGCGGCCGTCATGACTGAGTGACTCGACCATAGCGCTGAACTCGCCTTCAGGGAGGCGCTTTTTTCCGCGACGCCTTCCCATCAGAGCTCTTCGCAGCGCTGCCTGAGTGTGGCAAAGAGATCATCATCGATCTCCGCGGTGGTATGAAGATGTCTCAAACCGAGCAAGGCAGAGGCGATCAGATTGATGTTGCAACGACTGGCCAGCGAGGATTCGCCGTCGACCTGGACCTGTTTCCAGGTCGGCTCGTCGCCTGGCATGGCCTCGGCCCGAATGCCGAATCGCCCGGCGATCGTTGCCAGCGTCACCGATCCCGGCTGGATGCGCATGCGCCGTTCAACAGTGCGTATGTGTCTGTCCGGTAGCTGTGTACCCAGTATCATGCTGCGAACATGCAGCATGGAATTGATGCCCCTGCCCTCATCCCAGCAGAAGGTCATGTCGTATTCCGAAAGATAGCGCGATATGGTTTCAAGCAGCTGTTTTTCATCTTCAGCCTCCGTCTGCCACGAGGTCAGTTTGACATCCTCGTCATGCATCGAAAGCATCGAGACCATCGCAAGACGTGACTGCCATGGACTCAGGAAGCGCGCATCACGCCCCTCCTGCTGAACATGGTGATGGAAGAGCACCTTGCACGTGTCCTTGTCAGAGAGAGTCGGCGTGACACCGTAGAGTGCTCGCGCGCCCGCAATATCTGGCAGGGTTTCGAAATTCAGAAAAAGCCGTTTCATATCAACGTCCGCTAAAGTGCTGTAAATATCCTGTCTCTAGTCCGCCGGAAAGACCCCTGAGGAGAGGTAGCGGTCGCCACGATCGCAGACGATGGCAACGACGAGGCTGTCAGGGTTCGCGCTGGCAACCTTGATGGCCGTGGCAACAGAGCCACCCGAAGAGATACCGGCAAAGATCCCCTCGCGCATTGCAAGCTGTCGCGTGGTCTCTTCTGCCTCCGACTGGCTGACATCCATTTCGATATCAACCTGTGAATCGTCGAATATCGAGGGCAGGTATTCCTGAGGCCACCGGCGGATACCGGGTATCTGGGACCCTTCTTCCGGCTGCACGCCAACAATTGTGACAGCGGGATTCACTTCCTTGAGGTAACGCGAGGTTCCCATGATGGTCCCGGTCGTTCCCATGGCGCTGACAAAGTGTGTAACACGGCCTTCGGTATCACGCCAGATTTCAGGGCCAGTTGTTTCGTAGTGAGCCAGCGGATTATCCGGATTGGCGAACTGGTTGAGCAACCTGCCCTCGCCGTTGCGCTCCATCTCTTCAGCGAGATCGCGTGCTCCCTCCATTCCCTCTTCCTGGCTCACGAGAATCAGCTCGGCACCATAGGCTCGCATGCTTGCACGACGTTCAATAGTCATGTTGTCCGGCATGATGAGCGTCATGCGGTAGCCCTTCATGGCAGCGACCATGGCAAGTGCAATCCCGGTATTTCCGCTGGTGGCCTCGATAAGGCGATCACCAGGCTTGATTTCGCCACGCTGTTCGGCTTTTTTGATCATGTAATAAGCCGGCCTGTCCTTGACGGAACCGGCCGGGTTATTCCCCTCGAGCTTGACGAGTACGGTACCTGCTCCTGCAGGGACCATGCGCACGAGCTGAACCAGGGGTGTATTGCCGATCGTCTGTTCAATGGTTCTCATTCGAAGAAATTTCCAATGCCGGGAGATCGTGATAATGTTTCGGGCAGCATGATAACGCAGACTCAGGACGACAGGCAGGAGAAGATGGAAAATATACTCGCTGAAATCCGCAGGGATTTTGTCGATGACCTCCCGAATGCACTCGATGCGATCATGTCAAGCCAGAGCAATGGCGACATGGATGCGCTTTTCCAGGCAGTTCACCGGCTGAAGGGAGCAGCTGCTGTTTGCCAGTACGACACTATCACGCTGCTGAGCGAGAACTATTGCGAGGCATTGAGGCAGCAACGGTTCGACGAACTCGAAGAGTGCCAGCTACAACTCATCATGGCTTGTAGTCAGCTCGGCACCTGATATCAGGTCTCGCCCGAATTCCAGATACACTTGTCACTGCTGTCTGCAATATGCTGCAGATAGTCTGCATGGGCGGCCAGTTCCTGTTCCCCGGCCTCGATAACAGGCAGTGACAGAGTGGCGTCGATCTTCCTCCTGACCGACTCCCTTGTCCCGGTCGTCACCTCGCCTCCCAGAGAGAGGCTGGTCTGCCCGCCTGTCATGGCAAGATAAACCTCGGCAAGGATTTCCGCATCCAGCAAGGCACCGTGCTTGTCGCGCCTGCTGTTATCAACAGCGTAGCGATCGCAGAGCGCATCGAGGTTGTTACGCTTGCCGGGATGCTTCCTGCGGGCTAGCACGAGCGTATCGAGCACGCTGCAAATCTCCGTGATCACAGGCATGTCTGCACGCATGCGTGTCAGCTCATGATCCATAAAGCCGACATCGAATGGCGCATTGTGAATGACGAGTTCCGCACCGGTGATATAGGCCAGGAAATCCTCCACAATGTCCGGAAAGCGCGGCTTGTCCTCGAGGAACTCGTTCGTAATGCCATGCACCTCGACAGCACCGGCATCGATTACCCTGTCGGGTTGCAGATAGACATGGAAATTATTACCGGTCAGGCGCCGGTCGACCATCTCGACGCAGCCGATCTCGATGATGCGATGGTCCTGTTCGGGCTCGAGGCCCGTTGTCTCCGTGTCAAGAACGATCTGGCGCATATTCCCGTCCGGCTGTGTGATGCCTCATTCGTATGTCGATGCCATTCTCTCCTGTGAAAAATGGAAACGGCGCATTCATCCCCTCTCCTCGCGATCGGTGTTTCTGTTCAGCAGGCAGACAGCGAGACAGGCGATTCCTTCACCGCGCCCGGTAAAGCCCATCTTCTCGGTTGTGGTTGCCTTGATGCTGACAGCATCCAGAGTCACCTGCATGTCCTCCGCGATGTTCTCGCGCATTGACTGGATGTAGGGCGCCATTTTGGGCGCCTGTGCCATGAGTGTCATATCGGTATTGCCGATCGCGTATCCCGCCTCTGTCAGGCGCGAAACGACCGAGCGCAGCAGGATACGGCTGTCGATACCGGCATAGTCATCGCTGGTATCGGGAAAATGTGTGCCGATATCACCCATCGCAGCAGCGCCAAGCAGGGCGTCGCAGAGTGAATGCACGAGTACATCGCCGTCCGAGTGTGCCGCCAGGCCATATTCGTGGGGGATGGTCACACCACCGATCACCAGCGCTCGCCCTGCCTCGAATCTGTGTGCATCAAATCCCTGTCCAATCCGCATCACTCACCCCGCAGGTAGAATTCGGCCAAAGCGAGATCATCGGGCCGCGTTATCTTGATATTCGCCAGACTGCATTCAACAAGCAAGGGCTGTTGCCCGGCACGTTCCATGGCACTCGCCTCGTCCGTCACCGGATAACCACTTTCGAGTGCACCTTCAATCGCCTCCGTCAGCTCCCCGATGCGAAAGAGTTGTGGCGTGCAGGCATGCCACAGATTTTCACGCGGGATGGTCTCGAGAATCCTGTTGTGATTGTCGGAACGCTTCATGGTGTCATGCACGGGGGTGGCGAGAATGCCGCCCTGTCTGTGATTGACACAGGTTTCGATCAACAGCTCGATTTCCGTGAGGCGAACGCAGGGTCTGGCAGCGTCATGCACCAGCACCCAGTCGTCATCACTGCCAAGCTGACGAAGTTTGTAGAGCCCGTTCAGGACGGAGTCGGCACGTTCCTTGCCGCCCTTCACTGTGACGAGGCGCGTGTCATTGCTGATTCCAAGACCGGGCCAGAACGGATCACCCTCGCCCAGAGCAACCACGATATTTTCTAGTCCGGGTAACCGCAACAGGCGCTCGAGTGTCTGTTCAATGACAGTTTTGCCGGCCACCTTCAGGTATTGCTTGGGAACCTCCGCACCCATGCGGGAACCGATACCTGCGGCCGGTATGACGGCATGAAGGGTCATTTTCCCGGCTCCATGATCTGGTAGAAGACCTCTCCTTCCCTGATCATGCCCAGATCCGAACGGGCGCGCTCCTCGACAGCATCCAGATCTTTCTTGAGACTGGAGACTTCGGCCTCGAGCGCAGCATTGCGCTGCCTGAGCTTTTCAATATCAGCTTTTTGCTGGCTGATTTCGTTTTTCAGCGTGGTTACTTCCGCGAGGCTGCCTTCACCGACCCAGAGACGAATCTGCAGGTAGATAAACAGGATTGCCAGCACTGCGAGCAACCATCTGACCCCATTCATTTGAGCCAGCGAAAGGCCCCCTTGCCGGCATAGACAGCTTCGTCACCCAGCTGGTCCTCGATACGCATGAGCTGGTTGTACTTGGCAATGCGGTCAGAACGGGAGAGCGAGCCGGTTTTGATTTGACCACTGTTGGCTGCGACAGCGAGATCAGCGATGGTCGTATCCTCGGTCTCTCCTGAACGGTGCGAAACCACTGACGTATAGCCGGCGCCGTGGGCCATCGCGATGGCTTCGAGCGTTTCCGTCAGAGTGCCGATCTGATTGAACTTGATCAGGATGGAGTTGGCGATACCTTTTTCGATCCCCTCTTTCAAAATTGCCGGGTTCGTGACGAAGAGGTCGTCTCCGACGAGCTGCACGCGGTCATCGAGCCGCTCGGTCAGGATCGACCACCCGTCCCAGTCACTTTCGTCGAGTCCGTCCTCGATCGACAGAATCGGATACTGGTCGACCCAGCTCTCGAGAAAATCGACGAAACCCTGAGAATCGAAACTCTTGCCTTCAGAGGCGAGTGTGTAGGTGCGGTCTTCGCAGAATTCTGAACTCGCGACATCCAGGCCGAGCCAGATGTCCTGACCTGCCTTGAAGCCTGCCTTCTCGATCGCCTCGAGAATGACCTCGATGGCTGCAACGTTGGATGGCAGGTCGGGCGCAAAGCCGCCTTCATCACCGACTGCAGTATTCATGCCCTTGCTGTGCAGGACGCTCTTGAGTGCATGGAAGACCTCGGCTCCGTAGCGCACGGCCTCACGGATCGAGGGAGCGCCAACAGGGAGGATCATGAACTCCTGGAAATCGACACTGTTGTCAGCATGCTCGCCGCCATTAATGATATTCATCATGGGAACAGGCATGCGATAAGGTCCCGAGGACAGGGACTGGTAGAGAGGCAGCGCCTTCTCCTGTGCAGAGGCATGTGCAGCTGCCAGTGAGACCGCAAGGATCGCATTGGCACCCAGGTTCGACTTGTTTTCAGTGCCATCCAGCTCGATCATTGCCCGGTCGAGCGCGGTCTGATCATTGACATCCATGCCCATGAGCGCGTCATGCAGCACGGTGTTGACATTGTTGACGGCTGTCCGGACCCCTTTGCCGAGGAAACGGTTGTTATCCCCGTCGCGCAGTTCCAGTGCCTCGCGGGAACCTGTCGAAGCACCGGACGGTGCCACGGCACGCCCGATCGCACCATCTGCGGTGATGACATCGGCTTCCACGGTCGGATTGCCCCGGGAATCAAGGATCTCCCTGCCACGTATATCGATAATCTCAGACATGATTGCTTTTCTCTCCGGGATTTATAATTCTGATTCGACAAAACCGCGTGATTTCACGACTGCGTCCAGTTCCTTGAGGGTTACAAGCAGTTTCCCCACACTGTCGAGCGGCCAGGAATTGGGGCCATCACTCAGTGCGTTTTCCGGATCCGCGTGGGTCTCCATGAAGAGGCCGGAAATCCCGGCGGCAATTGCCGCGCGTGCAAGGACCGGGACATGCTGGCGCTCACCGCCCGAGCTGGTACCCTGGCCGCCGGGCTGCTGGACAGAATGCGTGGCGTCAAACACAACAGGACAGCCTGTTTCACGCATCACAGCCAGTCCGCGCATGTCGGAAATCAACGTGTTGTAGCCGAATGAAACGCCGCGTTCGCACACCATGATCTTCTCATTGCCTGTCGAGCGGGCCTTGTTGACGACATTATTCATATCCCAGGGCGCCAGGAACTGCCCTTTCTTGATGTTCACCGGTTTACCCTGGCTAGCAACATTCAGGATGAAATTTGTCTGTCGACACAGGAATGCCGGGGTTTGCAGCACATCGACAACCTCAGCGACCTCGTCGAGCGGCGTGTCCTCGTGAACGTCCGTCAGGACAGGCAGGCCCAGGTCGTCCTTCACGCGCTGCAGGATACGCAGCCCCTCTTCGATACCGGGGCCTCGGTGACTTTCATGGGAGGAGCGGTTTGCCTTGTCAAAGGAGGACTTGTAGATCAGGGGGATGCCGAGCGAGGCCGTGATCTCCTTGAGACTGGCAGCGGTTTCGAGCGCTGAACGCTCGCTCTCGATTACGCAGGTGCCTGCAATCAGGAAGAAGGGTTGATCGAGACCGGCCTCGAAACCACAGATGTTCATGCGCTATTCTCCTGGTGCGCCAGCGCGGCGGTGATGAATCCTGTGAAGAGCGGGTGTCCCCGGCGCGGTGTCGATGTGAATTCCGGGTGAAACTGGCACGCAACGAACCAGGGATGATCGGGTACCTCGACGACCTCCACGAGCTGCTCGTCGATGGAAATCCCGGAGATCCTGAGACCGCTCTTCTCAAGTTGCTGACGGTAGGTGTTGTTGAATTCGTAGCGGTGACGATGTCGCTCGCGGATCAGCGGTGCATTGTAAACGCTTCGCGCCAGGCTGCCCTCGAGCAGCTTGCATTCCTGCCCGCCGAGGCGCATGGAGCCACCGAGATCGGTGTTCTCGTCACGCCTCTCTTTCTTGCCATCGGCTGTCTGCCATTCGGTGATGAGTGCGATAACCGGGTGTGTTGTTGTCTTGCTGAACTCGGAACTGTGTGCATCGGTCATGCCGGCGATGTTACGGGCATACTCGATCACGGCAACCTGCATGCCAAGACAGATGCCGAGATAGGGCACGCCATTTTCACGGGCATAACGCACAGCCTCGATCTTGCCCTCCACGCCACGCTCTCCGAAGCCGCCCGGTACCAGGATGGCATCCATTTTTTGCAGAATCGCGGTACCGTTCCTTTCGATCTCCTCGGAATCCACGTACTCGATATTGACTTTGGAGTGCGTCTTGATACCGGCATGTACGAGTGCTTCGGAGAGTGACTTGTACGCCTCCGTCAGGTGCACGTACTTGCCGACCATGGCGATAGTCACTTCCCGGTCAGTCTGCTCAAGCCCCTCGACGACGGCTTCCCACTCCCCGAGGTTGGCTGACGGCAGCGTCAGGCCAAACTGCTCGACTACGATCTGGTCAAGGTCCTGGGCATGCAAGAGCAGCGGGATGCGGTAGATGGTATCCGCATCGACGGCCGAGATAACCGCTCGCTCCGGAACATTGGTGAAAAGCGCGATTTTCTTGCGCTCTCCCTCGGGCAGCGACCTGTCAGAGCGGCAAAGCAGGACATCAGGCTGGATACCGATAGAGCGCAGTTCCTTCACAGAGTGCTGAGTTGGCTTTGTCTTGATCTCACCGGATGTCGGAATGTAGGGCACGAGCGTCAGGTGCATGAAGAGCGCATGCTTGTGGCCGAGTTCGACGCCCATCTGGCGAATCGCCTCGAGAAACGGCAGTGACTCGATATCACCGACCGTACCGCCGATCTCCACCATGGCGATATCAGCCCCCTCGCCACCGCGCTGGATACACTCCTTGATTTCATCCGTGACGTGCGGAATCACCTGGACAGTGCCACCGAGATAATCTCCGCGACGTTCCTTGCGAATCACACTCTCGTAGATCTGGCCTGTCGTGAAGTTGTTGTTTTTACTGGTGGTTTCATTGACAAAGCGCTCGTAGTGACCCAGGTCAAGGTCTGTCTCCGCACCGTCGTCGGTGACAAAAACCTCCCCGTGCTGGAAAGGACTCATGGTGCCCGGATCGACGTTGATGTAGGGATCCAGCTTCATCATGGTGACCTTCAGCCCCCGTGCTTCGAGCAAGGCGCCAAGTGAAGCCGATGCGATGCCTTTCCCGAGTGAGGAAACCACACCACCGGTGATAAAAATATACTTTGTCATGGATTGCGGAGCCGACCCAGAGAGGTAACTTCAGACGGGAATACAGGTTAGCAGACTCGGGGGGGTCGGCTCAATCGCAATCAGTCACATTCGCCGGTGCAGACTGTGAAAGGGCCGGCTTTTTCACCCAGCTTGCAGTCGGAGTTGTCCTTGCAATACCGTGTCCCCGCCGTCCGTATCATGAGATCCGTCATGCCATCCATGGAGCCGACATAGGGTGCAATGCGAATATGGGCATCCGGACGGAGGCTGATCGCCTTCTCGACCTCCGCGGGGATATCGCTTGCAACATGGCGTCCGGCGGACAGAAAGTAAGGTAACACGACGACCTCCTGCGCTCCGGCATCGATTGCCTGGACAACGCCATCGGGAATCAGCGGTTCAGCCAGTTCGAGAAAGGCGGCCGTGACGCTGTCGTACTCATTGCCGGGCATGCGTGAGAGACGTTCGGCCAATGCCCTGACCTCTTCGTTGGAAGCTTCGCGTCGGCTGCCATGTGCAACCACTACCAGTGCTTTGTTCATAGTTTACCCTTCAAGACTTTTAGAAACGATTTCCAGGACATCTTTTGACAGGCCCTCAGTCTCACTGATGCGCTGAAGTTGTGCACGCATCAGAAGACTGCGGTCGTCA
>JASFFK010000073.1:0-8916 GCA_050124335.1 Chromatiales bacterium
CATCGCCGCTGAAGTCCGGATCGCATACCATGAACCTGTTACCGGTCACTGTGCAGGCACCGGCTGTCGCCGGGCAGCTCGATCCAGCCAACAGCCGCTATGTTCTATCGATACTCGATGCCGCAATCGAGGGCTGCCGCAGTCATGCCTTTTCAGCCATGGTCACTGCCCCACTGCACAAGGGCATTATCAATGACGCAGGGATCCCCTTTACCGGCCACACGGAATATCTTGCAGAAAAGACCTCAGGTCATCCCCTGATGATGCTGGCCTGTCCGGGACTGCGCGTAGCGCTCGCGACCACTCACTTGCCGCTGCGTGATGTTGCCGATGCCATCACAAAAGAGCTGTTGCTGAAAGTCATGCGTATCCTGCACCATGACCTGCAGACGAAATTCGGCATTGATGAACCTCGGATCTTCGTCTGCGGACTGAACCCGCATGCTGGCGAGGGAGGCCATCTCGGAACCGAGGAAATCACGACAATTTCACCCGTGCTCGAGGCGCTTCGGGAGGAAGGTATCAGCACTATCGGTCCCTTGCCTGCCGATACGCTCTTCACGCCGCGCTACCTCGAGGAGGCCGATGCAATTCTGGCGATGTACCATGACCAGGGATTACCGGTGCTCAAACACATGGGCTTCGGACGTGCCGTCAACATCACGCTCGGCATTCCGCTAATACGCACCTCGGTCGATCACGGAACGGCGCTGGACCTTGCCGGGACGGGCGAGGCGGACGCAGGCAGCCTGATGGCAGCCATCGAATACGCGCACAACATGATTCAACAGACAGGTAATGACGCATGAGCAGAGAAATCATCAAAACCGACAAGGCCCCCCAGGCGATCGGCACCTACTCCCAGGCAGTCAAGACCGGCACGACCGTCTACCTCTCCGGACAGATTCCACTTGTCCCCGAAACGATGGAGATGGTCGAGGGAGACATGGAGGCACAGGTTCGCCGTGTTTTCGACAACCTGCAGGCCGTCGCACAGGCTGCGGGCGGATCGCTAGACGATATTGCCAAGCTCAATATCTTCCTGACCGATCTTGGCAACTTTGCTCTCGTCAACACCATCATGGCAGAGTATTTCAACGAGCCTTACCCGGCTCGTGCGGCGATCGGTGTCGCCTCGTTACCACGTGAGGCAGGCGTCGAGATGGACGCTGTCATGGAGCTGGTATAATTTCATCCCCTCTTTTCACCCAGACCGCGGATAACGCATGAGCGACAAGAAACCATGGGCCGGCCGCTTCAACGAACCGACCGATGCTTTTGTGGAAGCCTTCACGGCCTCCGTGGAATTCGACCAGCGTCTCGCCCCCCAGGATATTGCCGGTTCGATCGCACATGCAACCATGCTCGCGAAACAGGGCATCCTGACCGGGGAGGAGCGCGATACCATCATCGCCGGCCTCGAAACCATTCGCGACCGCATCGCATCGGGCGACTTTCCATGGTCGGTGCAGCTCGAGGACGTGCACATGAATATCGAGGCGGAGCTGACAGAACAGATCGGCATTGCCGGCAAGAAGTTGCACACGGGCCGCTCACGCAACGATCAGGTAGCAACCGATATTCGCCTGTGGCTGCGTGACGAGGTCGACCACATCATTGATGAGATCCGTCGACTGCAGCATGCGCTGCTGACGCTTGCGGAGCAGGAAGCCGACACCATACTGCCGGGTTTTACGCACCTGCAGACGGCACAACCCGTCACCTTCGGCCACCACATGATGGCCTGGTTCGAGATGCTCGAGCGCGATGTCGGTCGTTTCAGTGACTGCCGCTTGCGCATGAACGTCCTGCCTCTTGGCGCAGCCGCCCTGGCCGGTACGACCTACCCGATCGATCGCCACTACACCGCCGAACTGCTCGGCTTCGATGCACCGTCCGAAAATTCGCTCGATGCTGTCTCCGATCGCGACTTTGCCATCGAGTTCTGCTCGGCCGCGAGCATCCTCATCATGCACCTGTCGCGCTTCTCTGAAGAACTGATCATCTGGTCGTCGGCCCAGTTCGCCTTTATCGAACTCTCCGACAGTTTCTGTACCGGTTCGAGCATCATGCCGCAAAAGAAAAACCCGGACGTGCCGGAACTGATTCGCGGCAAGTCCGGCCGTATCTATGGCCATCTCATGGCTCTGCTAACGCTCATGAAATCGCAGCCGCTTGCATACAACAAGGACAACCAGGAAGACAAGGAGCCGCTGTTTGACACAGTCGACAATCTGCGTGGCTCACTGAAGATCTTCGCCGACATGATCCCGGCTATCAGCTGCCGTCGCGATAACATGCGTGCTGCTGCGATGAAGGGGTTTGCGACTGCAACAGACCTGGCCGATTACCTTGTGATCCGCGGCATCCCGTTTCGCGATGCTCACGAGATCGTCGGCAAGGCCGTTGCGCTGTGTATCGAGAAGGAGTGCGATCTGTCGGAACTCACCCTGGATGAGTTGCAACAGTTCTCCGATACGATTGGCGAGGATGTCTTCGGGATGTTGACGCTCGAAGGATCAGTTGCTGCGCGTGACCATATTGGTGGAACGGCACCCGGGCAGGTTCGTGCTGCAATCGCACGCGCGAGGAAAAGACACGGCAAGTGAGTGCGTCTGCCTCACCCGAAAAAAGAAAGCGGGCTTTGCCACTCGATACCGTCTGGTGAACGGGCTTCAGGAATCCTTGCGGACCTTTTCCAGTGATTCGATATTCGCACAGAACCCCAGATCGACATCAGGACTGACTGATTCTGATCCCAGGGTCTCATCACAGCGCTGCTTGTCGCCGCAGCCATCACATCTCTCCATGTGCGTACGTATTTCCCTGGCTTGCTGCTGGTGCAGATAGGCGTTCTTATCAATACCGAGAAAGCCAAGCATTTTCGATAACCGGAGAGAAGAGAGTTCACTGTTGAGGCGGTTACGATAATCATGGCCGCGAACGAGATTTCGACCGATCGCGATGGGCATCATGACCACGATTCCCATCACCAGCGCTGCGAGCACCAGCGTACCAAGCAGACTGCCAATTTCCATTGGAAACGTCATTCGAATCACCTTGTGAAGAGAATTGTAATGATCTGGATTATCCCGGGGTGCGCTGAAAGAAGAATTGATACCGATCAATCTGCCAAAACATCAATACATCCTGATAGTCTGATTTACCCGGGTCCAAAACCGCGAACAAACAGGGACAGACGTCTCCACTGATGGCAGAATCAGGTTCACCGGAAAGCCCGGCGCGAGAGAAAACCCCAAATGCAATACACGACCCTCATCGACACCCGGTCACTGCATGAGAACCTGGAGGCTGATGACCTTGTCGTGCTTGATTGCAGATTCGACCTCATGCGACCGGACGCGGGAAAGAGGGAGTGGGAGGCCTCGCATATTCCCGGATCACGCTATGTCCATCTGGACCAGGATCTCTCCGCGCCCGTGGTATCCACGGTTGGCCGCCATCCCCTGCCAGGTCCGGATACCTTCGCCAGAACCCTGGAAAGCTGGGGTATCGGCAATGAATCCCAGGTCGTTGCCTATGACGCCTCCTGTGGTGCCTATGCCGTCCGACTCTGGTGGATGATGCGCTGGCTTGGTCATCATCGCGTGGCCGTACTCGATGGTGGCTGGCAGAAATGGAACGCCGGGGGCTATCCCGTAAACAATGCACAGCCAGTCGTCGAACCGGAAGACTTCGAGCACCACGCCGATGACAGCCTGTGGTACAGCACGCCTGAAATCAAGTCGGAACTCGCAGACGGTTTCATCATCCTTGTCGATGCCAGGACCAGTGAACGGTTCGAGGGCGAATCCGAACCCATCGACCCCGTGGCCGGACATGTGCCCGGAGCCGTCAATTTTCCGTACCAGAAAAATCTTGATGATGACGGCTGCTTTCTTCCAGCCGACACCCTGCGAAAACTCTATACAGATTTTCTCGGCGGGATCGACTACAGACATGTCGTGCATATGTGCGGATCTGGAGTGACTGCGTGCCATAACCTGCTCGCAATGGAACACGCAGGACTATCGGGCTCGCGCCTCTACCCCGGAAGCTGGAGCGAGTGGATCCGGACGGAAAAACCTGCCGGATGATATCGCTCTGGATCCTGTTCAGTTCCAGCTTCCTTGCATCGACCCTGCTTCCCGGTGGTTCGGAAGCACTCTTCCTCTATACCCTGTCGGAAGCGCTGCACCCCGTCTGGCTCATCGTGATTGTCGCAACAGTCGGGAATACACTCGGAAGCATGACAAACTGGCTCATTGGCTGGCTCGTCGCGCGCAAGCGGCCACTCGTCAGAGAGACCGATAAAAAGGCGCTCGCACGCGTCGAACGTTACGGCAGCCCGATACTCCTGCTGGCATGGCTGCCTGTGGTTGGCGATCCGCTGTGTCTTGCGGCCGGCTGGGCCGGGGTACCCCTGTTGCGCGCCACATTCTTCATCTCAGTCGGGAAGCTCGGTCGTTACCTGGCGCTCTATGCACTCTGGTGACCTTCAGATCCTGCAGGCGCCAGCAAAGCGTCGTGCGAGGAGCGTTTCAGACTTTCTGTAACCGCAGCGCATTGACCACGACCACCAGCGAGCTCAGTGACATGCCAATCGCAGCACCCCAGGGCGGGATCAGGCCGGCTGCGGCAAACGGAATCGCAAGAAGGTTATAGCCCGCAGCCCAGCCGAAATTCTGCATGATGTTGCGACGCGTCCTGCGTGCAAGCCTGCGGGCATCGGCCAGCACGGACGGGTTGTCACCGAGAATCAGGAAATCACTGCTGTTGTTGGCAAGATCCGTGGCATCTGCGAAAGAGACAGAGACGTCGGCCAGCGCCAGTGTAGGCGCATCGTTGATTCCATCACCGAACATGGCGACCTTGTTGCCCGTCGCCTGGTGCTCTTTCGTCCACTGGAATTTATCGGCCGGCGACATGCCGCCCAGGGCCTCGTCGATACCCAGTCTGTCGCCCATGCGCGACACATTTGCCCGGGAGTCGCCACTGAGAATTGTAAAGCTGTCGGCATCGAGCTCTTTGAGACCGGCAAGCATCTCCTCGACACCGGGACGCAGCTGGTCGTTCAGCGCGAATATCGCCTGTACGCTCTCGCTGTTGGCCAGTAGTGAGACAATGTGGCCGTCTGCCTGCAGGTGGCTGACCTGTTCATCGAGATCTGTGTTGCTGCTACCAGGCTCGATGGCGAATTCTGCCTTGCCAAGCCGCCATTCGCTGCCGTCGATGAACCCCCGGGTTCCAGCTCCGGGAACATTCATGCGTGAGTCGACAGTCGGCAGTTTACCGCTCTCCGACTGCAAGGCCCTGGCGACAGGATGTTCGGAATCGGCTGCAAGTGCAGCGGCAATTGACCGTGCCAGTTTTGCGGAAAGCTGGCCGGTTGCGATGACCTGTGCAAGCACCGGCTTTCCAGCCGTCAGGGTACCTGTCTTGTCGAAGATGAAGTGCCTGCATAGCGCCAGGGCATCGAGGGCCTTCATGCGCAGTGGCAGGACTCCCAGGTCGATGAAGCGCCCGGCACTGACAGAGAGTGCCATGGGCGTCGCCAGTGCCAGCGCACAGGGGCAGGTAACGATAAGAACTGCGATGGTGCTCGGCAGCGCTTGTGACGGATCATTGAACCACCAGTAGAGCGCCGTGCTGCCTGCGATCAACAGGATCACAGCGATGAAAACGGTTGCCGCCCGCTCCGCGAGAAGCGCATAGCGTGGTCGTTGCTCGAGACCACCCTCGACAAGATGCCGGATCTCGCTGACCGCCGAGGCCTGTACAGTGTGAGTAACACGGATATCGACCGATTGCTCGCCATTGACCGAACCGGCCACGACCCTGTCACCGGGCTCACGCAGCTGCGGCATTGACTCACCGGTCAGCAGGGATTCATCGAAGCTGCTGACTCCATTGAGAACCACACCGTCCACAGCAAGGGTCTCTCCCGGCTTGAGGCGGATCACATCATCCGGTGCCAGTTCATCGACGGTCACCTTGTGGCGCTCACCCCGTGCATCGATGCGCAGGGCGGTTCGCGGTGTGACGCGAGCAAGCTCCTCGAGCCGGCCCGCAGCACGCAATTTGCCACGCAGTTCGAGCCTGCGGGCCATGAGCAGGAAAAAAACGAACATCGCGATAGAATCGAAATAGACCTCGCCATGTTCGGTGATGGTGGTGTAGAGGCTGCCGAACCAGGCAACCATGAGTCCGAGCACGACAGGGATGTCCATGCCGAGCCGCCTGTTCCTGATGTCCTGCCAGGCACCGGCAAAAAAATCCTGCGCCGAATAGGCCAGAATCATCGCCGTGAGTCCCAGGCCGGTCCAGCGGCCGATCGTAATCCACAGCGGGAGGCCGCCCTCGCCTTCCGGGGTCATGACATAGGTCGCAAGCGAGAAATTCATGACCAGCATGCCGATCGCGCCCGAAAAGATGAGACGCTCGGTACTGCGCCGCCTGCGCTGCGCCTGCAATGCCTGGCTGCGCGAGGCATCGTAGGGATGCGCGACGTAGCCGATATCTGTAATCGCCGTCAGGATCTCGCTGAGCCTGATTTTTTCCGGATTCCAGCGTACGCGCGCACGCTGAGTGACATCATCAATATGGACATCGATCACACCATCAAGGCTGCGCAAGTGTTTTTCGTTGAGCCAGAGACAGGCAGGGCATCGGATATTCTCGAGCAGCAGGTAGGCCTCTCGCCAGTTCTCGCCCTCCATGACGAAATCCTTCTGGATCTCCGGCCTGTCATAGAGTCCGACCTGCTTCAGGAATTCAGGAATGATATCGACGCCGGCCGTAACTGCCGGATCGGTGCGGTGCCTGTAGTAGTCATCCAGTCCTGCATCGAGAATGGCTTTGCAAACAGCCTCGCAACCATGACAGCAGAAATGCCGCTCCTTTCCATGCACCTCGAGAGAGGGAATCGCTTCGATGTCGGGAACGGGCAGGCCGCAGTGGAAACAGCTTTCCACTGTTGTGCCGGGCTCAGGGCGGAGTGATTCGGCGGGTTTTCCCATGTAGAGCATTATCCCAGAAAGTGCAGAATAACGGCCTCGGGATTCGAGGGTTATTCGCTCAAAAGGGAAAAGGCTCCGCATGCAGCGGAGCCCTTGCCGGAATGCCTTGCGGCGAGGTGGTCGTCAGAATCGCTTACTCGGGAGGTTCCGGGATGGCGAAGTAATCGGCAAGCGCCTCGATCTCTTCCTCGGTCAGCGCTTGCGCGACAACGCGCATCCTGGAATAGACGTCGTTCTCACGATCTCCTTCCCTGAACTCGGTCATGGTGGTGACGAAATACTCACGGTATTGGCCGTTGATACGCGGGTGATCGAACATGCCGCCATTGCCGTCCCTGCCATGGCAGGCCGCACAAGCCTTGAGAAGGCGCTCCGGATCGCCCTTGTAGACGAGCTCATAGATCTCCTCTGACAGCTCCTTTTTAGGCCCGGGATCCGCCGGCTTCTGACTGCCAAACCAGACAGCGAGATCAGCCATTTGCTGGTCATCAAAATCCCGCACCGCCTTGTACATGGTACGGCTGTCACGGTTCTTGTCCTGGTAGTCCTTGAGCTGCTTGTAGGAATAAGAAGGCATCAGGCCGGCGATGTTGACGTCCTCCGGGTCATCGGAGATACCGGCATCGCCATGGCACTTGGCGCAATTCTCTTCCTCGGCAATCTGCTGGCCTCGCGCCGGATCGGCGTTCCGCAGAAGCTTCAGGGTGTCGAGGTCAAAAGCAACCAGCGAAGAAGGCTCAGCATGGGCAACAGAAACCGACAGAGCCATGGCTGTGATCAGTGTTGTCAATCGAATCATGGTCAGATGCTCCAGGGTACTGTGCCGAAGGACTGGTCAAACAGGAAGAACTGCAGGATCGGGTAGCCATAGCTTGCGATCATGTAGACCACCACCAGCCAGAACCAGAAGGTGAAACTGTTCATGAGATGTGGCATGCGCGCAGTGGAATGAACCGGTTGCGCATACTCCACCTCCAGGACCGACTCGGGAATGGGGTTTCCATGTGTCCTGAGCAGGTTGATCACCAGCATCAATGCAGAAATGAAGAGGATGACGCCACCGACGATCATCAGGAACTCGGATGTTCCCCACATCTGGGTCAGTTCCGGATCATAGGGCGTTGAGGAGATACGGCGTGGCTGCCCCGTGATACCGATCTGGTGCCACGGGAGGGTCAATACGATCATGCCGATGAACCAGAGCCACAGCTGCTTGCGTGCAAGGCTGACCGAGAAGAGCTCCTTGCCGGTCATCTTGGGCCAGAGATAGTAGGCGATGGCAAAATACATCATGACCGTGGTACCACCAAAGATCAGGTGGAAGTGGCCGGTGACCCACTGGGTATTGTGCACCATGGCATTCATGGAGTAGCTGGCGTTGACGACACCCCCGAAACCGCCGACGGTCAGCAGGAGCATGGCAAGGCCGGTGGCCAGGACCATCGGGTTGTCCCACGGCAGTGTCTTCAGCCAGCCGAAAAGCCCCTTGCCACCACGCAGGCGTCCTGCGATTTCCATCGAGGCGATAACCGTGAAACCGGTAATCAGTGTCGGGACGGCGACCATGAAGGTGCCGGTCATGTGCAGGAATTTCCAGCCTGCCGCCTGGAACGGGTCCATGTAGAGGTGATGGAAGCCGATTGGCACCGAGAAGACCAGCAGCATGATGAACGCCAGGCGCGCCATGTGATCGCTCGCGAGACGCCCGCCGGCCTGCTTCGGCATCAGGGTGTAGAAAGCGATGTACGCCGGGAAGAGCCAGAAGTAGACAATAGCGTGCAGCGTCCAGGAAAACAGCGTGCGCGCCAGGCCGACATCGACCGTGTCGGAAATGCCCAGAGACCAGGGGATCAGCTGGAACAATACCTCGAGTGTGACGCCCAGGCTCGTGATGAAC
>JASFFK010000074.1:0-8846 GCA_050124335.1 Chromatiales bacterium
ACCGTGTGGCGCTGCAAGGCAACATGGACCCGTGCGTGCTCTACTCATCGCCGGAGCGGATCGAGAAAGAGGTGCAGAAGATTCTCGCGGGTTTTGGCAAGGGCCCGGGGCATGTCTTCAACCTCGGTCACGGGATTCACCCGGAGATTCCGCCGGAACACGCGGCGGCCATGATCGAGGCGGTACACAGGCACAGTCGGGAATATCATCTCTGAGCCACGCTGTCATTCGTATTTCCCCGTGTAACCACTCTGCGCATGGGATAGAATAGCGCTCTTTGCTTTTTTATTTCTGTTCGAGATGCCGCTCAATTCCATCGAAGAAATCATCGAGGACCTGCGACAGGGCAAGATGGTCGTCATCATGGACGACGAAGATCGCGAAAACGAGGGCGATCTGCTCATGGCTGCCGACTGTGTCACGCCGGATGCGATCAATTTCATGGCGACCCATGGCCGTGGCCTCATCTGCCTGACGCTCACGCGCGAGCGTTGCGAACAGCTGCGCCTGCCCCTCATGGTCAACACCAATGAACAGGTCCAGGCAACCAATTTCACCATCTCGATCGAGGCCGCCGAGGGCGTCACCACGGGCATCTCCGCTGCTGATCGCTCCACGACGATCCAGGCAGCCGTCGCCGAGGATGCGCGCCCGCAGGACATCGTCCAGCCCGGCCATATCTTTCCGCTGATGGCCCAGCCCGGTGGTACCCTGGTGCGCGCCGGCCATACCGAAGCGGGCTGCGACCTGGCGCGTATGGCGGGGTTCAGCCCGGCCGCAGTCATTGTCGAAATCCTCAACGAGGACGGCAGCATGGCACGCCGTCCAGATCTCGAGGTTTTCGCGGAACAGCATGGTCTCAAGATCGGTACCATTGAAGACCTGATCCAGTATCGTATCAAGAACGAAAAGACGGTCATGCGCATCAACGAATGCACCATGCCGACTGCCTATGGTGAATATCGCGCAATCGCCTACGAGGATACGATCGACCGGGAGGTCCATGTTGCGCTGGTCAAGGGTAATCCGGACCCGGACAGGCCGACGCTCGTGCGCGTGCATGTGCAGAATTCCATCTGCGACCTTTTCGACGCGGAAGTGGAAGGATGCGGCTGGCCGCTGCGCAGCGCCATGAAACAGATCAGCGATGCCGGCGAGGGGGTCATTGTCGTCCTTCGCAATCACGACACCGGCCGCGATTTCGTCAGCCATATCGAACGCATCGCCGGTCGCGACCGGCGGCCACAGGATCAGCGGCGCGAGCGCAGAACACTTGGCGCCGGCGCACAGATCCTGAATGATGTCGGGGTCGGCAGGATGCGCGTCATGAGTGCGCCGATCAACCTGCATGGCCTTCACGGATTTAATCTTGAAGTCGTGGAGTTCGTCGATCACGACTGAACCGGGAGATGAGTATGAAAACAATTGAAGGGGCGCTGACAGTCAGTGGTGCAAAATTCTGTATCGTGGTTTCGCGCTGGAACAGCTTCGTCGTCGACAGTCTCGAGGCGGGCGCGATCGATACGCTGAAGCGCCATGGCGCCAGTGATGACGACATCACGGTCGTGCGACTGCCGGGCGCGTTCGAGATGCCGCTGGTACTCGATAAAGTCGCCTCAAAGGGTGGCTATGACGCCATCGTTGCGCTTGGCGCCGTTATTCGCGGCGGTACACCGCATTTCGAGTATGTTGCCGGCGAGTGCGTGAAGGGTATGTCCCAGGTCATGCTGAACCACGGTGTTCCGATCGCGTTCGGGGTCCTGACAGTCGACACCATCGAGCAGGCCATCGAGCGTGCCGGCACCAAGGCGGGCAACAAGGGTGGCGAGGCCGCGGCATCGGCTATCGAGATGGTCAACCTGCTGCGCCAGATCTGAACCGTCCCATGTCGAAAAAACGCCACCAGGCACGCCGCCATGCATTACAGGCGCTCTACCAATGGCAGATGACCGGTGATGACCTCGGCGAGATCATCAACCAGTTTCTCGTCGACCAGGACACGGGCAGGTTTGATGTCGGTTATTTTCGCGACCTCCTGACTGGCGTGGCGAAGAACGTCGATACGCTCGACGGGCACCTGCAGCCGTTGCTCGATCGTGATGTCGAGAAGGTGGACCCGGTGGAACGCGCGGTCCTTCGCCTCGGCGTCTACGAACTGTCGATGCACCCGGAGGTTCCCTACCGGGTCGTGATCAACGAGGCTGTCGAGCTTGCCAAGGTGTTCGGCGCAGAGCAGGGGCATCGCTATGTCAATGGCGTCCTCGACAAGCTTGGAAAGACACTGCGGCCGTTTGAAAAGACAGCTTCATGACAGGTGGTGAGTTCTCGCTGATCGACAACTTCTTTGCTTCGCCCGCTGTCACGCGGGCGGATGTTTCTCTGGGCTGTGGTGATGACTGCGCCCTGCTCGATATTCCGCCTGGCAGGCAACTTGCCGTCACCATGGACACCCTCGTTGCGGGGCGTCATTTCCTGCCCGGGACGGATCCGTGGCGGCTCGGCTGGAAGGTGCTGGCCGTTAACCTAAGTGACCTGGCTGCCATGGGTGCAGAACCGGCCTGGGCGACACTTGCTGTCACGCTCCCCGGCATCGATGAGTCCTGGCTTGGTGCCTTCATGGAGGGTTTTTCGACACTGGCCCGGCAGCATGCCGTGCAGCTCGTTGGCGGCGATACCACGCGCGGGCCGATGGCCTTCACGCTGCAGGCACATGGCCTGGTCGAGCCCGGCAGGGCGCTGCTGCGCAGTGGTGCTCGCCCGGGGGACGCTCTTTACGTGACCGGTACGCTCGGCGGCGCAGGTGCTGCGCTCAGGCAGTTGCTGGCTGGTGATGAAGAGGTTTCCGACAGCTTGCGCAGGCGTCTCGAGCAGCCCGAGCCGCGTGTCGGGACCGGTCGTTCCCTCGCCGGCATTGCATCGGCCTGCATCGATCTCTCGGATGGTCTTGCAGGTGACCTGCAGCATGTTCTCGATGCGAGCGGTTGCGGTGCAATGGTCGAACTCGATCGCCTGCCGTTGATGCAGGAGACACGGGCCTTCATGCAGCGTTATGACGACTGGCAACTGCCGATCACGGCCGGGGACGACTACGAGCTGCTCTTCACCGTACCACCCTCGCGGGAAGAGGCGCTGCGGGCTGTGCTGCCGGCGCTCGATTGCGAGGTGACACGGATCGGGAGGATCGAGTCGGATCCCGGTCTGCGTTTCGTTGACGAGACGGGAATCATGCGCCGGCCGGGGCATGCCTGGGACCATTTTGCGGATGAAGACTGACGGCCTCGATCTCAAAAAACCGTCGCATCTGCTGGCGTTCGGTTTCGGCAGCGGTCTCGCGCCTGTTGCTCCGGGCACCTTCGGGACCCTCGTCGGCATCCCGTTTTTCATGCTCTTCAGCCCTGTTTCGCTGCCGGTCTATCTGCTTCTGACGGCCCTGATGTTCCTCGCGGGCGTTGTTGTCTGCGAGCGCTGCAGCCGCGATCTCGGGGTGCATGATCACAGCGGCATCGTCTGGGACGAAATCGTCGGCTTTCTCGTCACCATGATCGCCGTTCCCTTTGAGTGGCAGTGGATCCTCAGCGGATTCCTGCTGTTCCGCTTTTTCGATATTCTCAAGCCCTGGCCCATCCGCTGGTTTGACCGCCGCGTCAAGGGTGGTTTCGGCATCATGGTCGACGACCTCATCGCCGGATTCTTTGCCCTGGGGTGCCAGCACCTGCTGATTCTCTGGCTGGCATGAGTGCCTCTCCTTTCCCGAGATTCGAGGCATTGCCCTATGTCGAGGAGAGCAGCCGTTATTTCGATGCGCTGAAAGATCTCGACTGGCCGGTCTTTCTCGACAGCGGCGGGCGCCTGAACGGCAGGAGCGACATCATCGCCGCTGCTCCCTGCAGGAAGCTCGTCACACGGGGTGACACCACCCTCATCCTCGGGGAGGGGAACGTCTCGGAATCGCGCCAGGATCCTTTCTCGCTCGTTCGCGAGGCAGTCGGTGAGCCGGCCGGTCATTTCACGCCGCTGGCCTTCGAGGGCGGCGCAATCGGGTATTTCGGCTACGACCTCGGCCGCCGTCTCGAGAAACTGCCGGAGCTCGCACGAGACATCGACGGGCTGCCGGAGATGATGATCGGCATCTACGACTGGGTTGTGGTCGTCGATCACGAACAGCGGCAGGCGTGGCTCGTCGCGCAGGGGCGATCGTCACAGACCGCGGCGCTCTGGCATGAGTTGCTCCGGCGCCTCAATCAATTGCCCGTGCATCCGGCGGCAGAGCCGCTGCGCGCTCCGGGCGGCTTCGAGGCCGGCATCGACCGGGAGGAGTATCGCCGCCAGTTCGCGCGTATCCAGACATGGATTCGTGACGGTGACTGCTACCAGGTCAACTACACGCAACGATTTGATGCGTATGTCGAGGGTGATGGCTGGCAGGCGTACCGGGAGATGCGTGCGCTCAACCCGGTACCCTTTGGCGCTTTCCTGCGGTTCGATGAGCTCGAGATCCTGAGCTTTTCACCGGAACGTTTCCTGAAACTTGAGGGAAGGCGTGTCACGACCGAGCCGATCAAGGGAACCCGTCCGCGCAGCGAAGACCCTGGCAAGGATCTGCGCCTGCAGCGCGAACTGTCGCAGAGTATCAAGGACCGCGCCGAGAATCTCATGATCGTCGACCTGTTGCGCAACGACCTCGGACGTGTCTGCGAGCCGGGGTCGATCGACGTGCGCGATCTCTTCAAGGTCGAGAGCTTCCCGACCGTGCACCACATGGTGAGTACCGTGAGCGGCCGGCTGCGCGACGGCGAGGATGCCATGAGCCTGCTTCGTGCCTGTTTTCCGGGGGGGTCGATCACGGGCGCGCCCAAGATCCGCGCGATGGAGATCATCGAGGAGCTCGAACCGGCGCGGCGCGGGATCTACTGCGGGGCCATCGGCCATATCGGCTTCAACGGGGACATGGACACCAGCATCGTGATCCGCACGCTGGTGCGCCGTGGTGACAGGGCGCATTACTGGGTTGGCGGGGGGATCGTGGCCGACTCGGACCCCGACGAGGAGTACCAGGAGTGCCTCGACAAGGCGCGGGCATTCCGGCGCTATTTCAGTCCGGTTGACTGAAAGGAAGGGGCATCAGCCTTTCGGCGCCGGGCCCGGAAAGATCCTGAGACCCCCCTCGTCATCCTGTTCCGGCCTGTTGCGCATGTGGTCGGCGGTTTTCAGGAATGCCTGCTCGAGGTGATTACGCAGCGCGGGGTCCAGCTGCATCTCTTCCATGGCCCTGATCATGCAGTGCATCCACTGGTCACGTTCCTCCTTGCCGATCGAAAAGGGGAGGTGGCGGCGGCGCAGCATCGGGTGCCCGTATTTCTGCACATAGAGATCCGGTCCACCGAGCCAGCCCGACAGGAACAGGAAGAGCTTCTCGCGCGAGATGCGCAGCGACTTTGCATGCAGATTGCGGATGGTTTTCACCTCGTCGAGCGCGTCCATCTGGTCATAGAAACGGTCGACGAGTTCCCGTACTTTCTCCTCGCCGCCGATCAGTTCGTAGGGTGTTGCAGGGTTGTCACGCATGCCGCAGTGCCTCGATCTTCCATCCGGCGACGGCCTGTCGCCAGAAAGCGTCAATTGTATCGGCTTCCACGGGCTCCTGGTTCAGAAAAGCCAGGACCCGCCCGAGCGTCCCGAGCGGATCCTCTGTCTCCACGGGCCATGCGGAGGTGCTCTTGCCGAGCTTGTGGCCACTGCCGTCCCTGACGAGCGGGTGATGCGCATAAGAGGGTGTCGGGTAGCCCAGTGCATGCTGCAGGCGGATCTGACGTGCCGTTGAAAAGAGCAGGTCTTCACCGCGCACGATATGCGTGATTTCCTGGAAGGCATCATCGACGACAACCGCCAGCTGGTAGGCATGGAAACCGTCGGCACGACGAATCACGAAATCACCGACCTCGCGCTCGATCTCCTGGGTTCGGGGGCCAAGTATCCTGTCGTCGAAATGCACGGTCTCGTTGTCCGTCAGCAGCCGCACGGACAACTGCGTCGCTGAGGCGTCATGGCCGTCGCGACAGGTGCCGGGGTAGATGAGCCCCTGTTCGCCCGGGCTGGATTCTTCTGCGAGCTGCTTCCTGCTGCAGCTGCAGTGAAAGGCCTTGCGATCGTGCAGAAGACGGTCGATGGCGTCTCTGTAGGCGTCGTGACGCCGGGACTGGAAGAGCACCTCTCCGTCCCACTGCATGCCGAAGGATTCGAGCGCCGAGAGTATGCTGGTCGCCGAGCCCGGCTTTTCACGCGGCTTGTCGACGTCCTCGATGCGGACGAACCAGAGGCCGTCATGGTGACGTGCGTCAAGGTAACTGGCGACGGCGCTGACGAGTGAGCCGAAATGGAGCAGGCCGGTCGGCGATGGAGCGAAACGTCCGCGGTAGGTCATGGCGGAGAGGGGAGTGCCGGAGCCTGCTGTCTCCGGCACAGGCAATCATGCCATCTGCTTTTCCTTGATTTCCTCAAGGGTCTTGCAGTCGATGCAGAGGTCGGCCGTCGGACGTGCCTCGAGGCGCCTGATGCCGATCTCGATACCACAGGAGTCGCACCAGCCGTAATCATGTGCATCCAGGCGATCGATGGTCGAGTTGATTTTCTTGATGAGCTTGCGCTCGCGGTCGCGGGTACGCAGTTCCAGGCTGAACTCGGATTCCTGCGTGGCCCGGTCATTGGGGTCCGGAAAATTGGCGGCCTCGTCCTGCATGTGGTGCACGGTACGGTCGACCTCCTCCATGAGCTCCTTTTTCCAGGCGTTCAGGATGGTGCGGAAGTGTTCTTCCTGCTTCGCGTTCATGTACTCTTCGCCGCGCTTCTCCCTGTAGGGCTCGACACCGAAGTGGCTCAGCAGCGACTGGCCGGGGACCGGCGCTTTCGCGGTTTTCTTGCGCACGGCTGTCTTGCCGGCGACTTTCTTTTTCGCTACCACCTTCTTCCTGGCAACGACCTTTTTCTTCGCTGCCACCTTCTTCCTGGCAACGGCCTTTTTACTCGCGGCCACCTTCTTTTTGGCTACCACTTTCTTCTTCGCCGCACTCTTTTTCTTTGCAGCCATCAAGCCGCTCCTCTGAATTGCTCCTGAACAGGGGCGCTATCTATATCAGAAAGCTTGGTGGCCGACAAGCATCCTCCCGATAAATCAGGTAATTCGGGTGCCGGAGATCAATTTTCTTTAAGATGGGTGAAAAATGACCTCCGGCACCGGCATGGGCAACGATCCGATCGTCTTCACATTTTTCCTGATCTTTACGGGCGCGGCCATTATGGCCACGCTGGCACTCTTTGCCCGCCAGTCGCTGCTGATCGCCTATGTCGTGCTTGGCGTGCTGCTCGGTCCCTCCGTGCTCGGTCTGATCGACCAGCCCCGGGTCATCGAGCAGATATCGCACATCGGCATCATCTTCCTGCTCTTCCTGCTCGGCCTGAATCTCAATCCCGACGAATTGCTGCGCATGGTGCGAAAAACCGTGCTCGTGACCATCCTGAGCTCCCTGTTGTTTGCCCTCGGAGGCTTCCTGGTTTCGCTGCTGTTCGGTTTCAGCCTCGTCGAGGCGCTGTTGATTGGCGCCGTCACGACCTTCTCGAGCACGATCATCGGTCTCAAGCTCCTGCCGACGTCGGTGCTGCACCACAGGCGCACGGGTGAGGTGATCATCAGCATCCTCCTCCTGCAGGATCTTCTGGCGATCCTGCTGCTCGTTGTAATCAAGGGCGGCGCCGGTGGCGGCATCGGTGTCTGGGAGCCCCTGCTGCTGGTACTCAAGCTGCCGCTGCTCGTACTCTTCGCCTGGCTTTTCACGCGTTACGTGCTCGTTCCGCTGATCCGCAGATTCGACCGCATCAGGGAGTACATCTTCCTCGCTGCCATCGGCTGGTGCCTCGGGATGGTGGAACTTGCACAGTGGGCCGGCCTGTCGGCCGAGATCGGCGCCTTCATCGCCGGTGTGTCGCTCGCAACAGGGCCGGTGGCGCTTTTCGTGTCGGAGAGCCTGAAACCGCTCAGGGATTTCTTTCTCGTGCTCTTTTTCTTCTCCCTTGGCGCCAAGGTCGAGCTCGACATGGCGCTTCCCGTGATCCTGCCCGCGCTCGTTCTGGCCGTCGTGACCATGCTCGGCAAGCCGCCGGTCTTCCGCTGGCTGTTGCGGCGGATTGGAGAGTCGGAGAATCGGTCGGCGAATATCGGCGTGCGGCTTGGCCAGATGAGCGAATTCTCGCTGCTGATCTCAGTGGTTGCCATGCAGGCCGGGGTGATCAGCCAGCACGCCGGTTACCTGATCCAGTTCGCGACCCTCTTCACCTTTATCGCCTCTTCCTGGTGGATCGTGCAGAAGCTGCCTACCCCGATCGCGCTGAAGGACGAGCTGCGACTGGATTGAGCCTGTGCTTTCTGTAACTATCCCTGGTGAGACCGGCCGGAAGCGTACATGAGACAGTTCGACGCCATTATCAAGAGCCCTATCGGCTACATCGGCATTGTCGCCGAGGGTGACTCTGTGTCCGGGATCCGCCTGAACATCGAGGCAGGGCGCGAGCATATACCGCGCGAGGGAGTTGCTGCAGATGCCGCAAAGGCGCTGAAAGACTACTTTCGCTCGGGAGAGTGGCCCGTCGGGATCTCCCTGCATGAGAAGGGGACGCCATTCCAGAAACGGGTCTGGAAGCAGCTTCGCTCCATCAGGCCGGGTGAAGCGTTGACCTACGGGGATATCGCCAGGCGACTCCACAGCGGCCCGCGTGCCGTGGGGCAGGCGTGTCGCGCCAATCCCTGCCCGCTGTTGACTCCGTGCCACAGGGTCGTTGCCGCGTCGGGTACGGGC
>JASFFK010000075.1:0-8770 GCA_050124335.1 Chromatiales bacterium
CACCGAGAAGATAGACAAGCACTGCCAGGAGAAATAATGCCTGTCCTGATGATCTCCACGAACGTGACTGCAGGCAACAGTGCCGAAGTCCTGCACCGGTTATCCAGAGAAGTGGCAGCCATGCTCGGCAAGCCCGAGAGTTACGTCATGGTGCAGCTGCACGACCGCCAGCGCATGCTGTTTGCAGGCAGTGACGCCCCCCTTGCCTACTGCGAACTCAAGAGCATCGGCCTGCCTTTCGAACGCAATACCGAATTCTGCGACCGGCTCTGCATGTTGATCAACGAGCTGCTCGGCGTTCCTCCGAAACGCGTCTATATCGAGTTCATGGTGACCGAACGCCATATGTTCGGCTGGAACAGCCAGACCTTCTGATCATCCGGGCAATGATCGCCCGTCTCTGGTCCGGCCACACCAGAGGGATTCTCACTGTCAGCTGACTATTCGATGATCGCCTGGATGATCAACTGCAGGCTCTCCCTGCCCATGTAAGTGTTGATATCGAGCCTGTAGGCAGCCTGTATGAGCTGCCCGGTCGTTACGATATGCGCGTCGGCCTGGTTGAAGGCGATCGCTTCGAGACGCAACTCCGGATACTGTTCCGGGGCGAGTTTCAGCTTGAGATGATGGTCGCCAACAATGCGCTGATCCAGGACGAGAAACCGGTCATCGAAAAGCGGCTCCGGAAAGCCCTGCCCCCAGGGGCCGGCATCACGCAGCATGCGGGCGTGATCGAGTGTCAGCTCCTCTTTCGAGAGAAGGCCGTCAGAGAGGAGATGCCCGCGCAACTGCTGCTCGTCCACCTGCTTGCGCACGAAACGATCGAAGAGTTCACGAAATTTCTCGAGATTGCTGCGCGGCAGGCTCAGGCCGGCTGCCATGGCATGTCCGCCAAACTTGCTGATGAGGCCGGGATGCCTGGTTGCTATCGCATCCAGCAGGTCCCTTATGTGCACTCCCTGAATGGAGCGCGCCGATCCCTTCAGCATCTCTCTGCTTTCTGCGGCAAAGACAATAACTGGCCTGTGGTACTGCTCCTTGACTCTCGAGGCCACGATACCGACAACGCCCTGGTGCCAATCATCATCGAAAAGACAGATCCCGGCCGGCACTGCTTCGCTCGCAAGGTGAAGGGATTCCAGTGCTGCGAGCGCCTGCTCTTTCATTGCGTTCTCGATGTCGCGACGTTGCCGGTTGAGCGAATCGAGTTGCTGCGCCAGATCCCGCGCTTCCTGCGGGTCATCGGTGAGCAGGCATTCGATCCCGACCGACATATCCTCGAGGCGTCCCGCTGCATTCAGCCGCGGCCCGACGAAAAAACCCAGGTCGGTCGATGTCACCGTGGCGAGATCACGCCGTGAAACATCGATGAGGGCCATGATGCCGGCACAGCAACGCCCCGCCCGTATTCGCTGCAAGCCGTTCTGTACCAGAATGCGGTTGTTACGATCGAGCGGCACGAGGTCGGCAACCGTCCCGAGCGCAACCAGGTCAAGATAGTCAGCCATGTTGGGTTCCGCGATCCCCTTGCTCTCGAACCAGCCGAGACTGCGCAGGCAGGAGCGCAGCGCCACCATGACGTAGAAGATCACACCAACCCCGGCAAGCGCCTTGCTCGGAAATTCATCATCCTGCAGGTTCGGGTTCACAATCGCATCGGCTGCCGGCAGCTCTTCCGGAGGAAGATGGTGATCGGTGACCAGCACATGCATACCCCGTTCGCGGGCCTCTGCAACACCGTCGATGCTCGAGATGCCGTTGTCGACCGTAATAATCAGCCAGGGATGAATGGTGTCCGCCAACTCCACCAGAGGTGGCGTCAGGCCATATCCGAAATCAAAGCGGTTGGGCACGAGGTAATGGATGTCCCGGGCACCCATGGCACGCAGTGCACGAATTGCCAGTGCGCTGCTGGTGGCGCCGTCGGCATCGAAGTCACCCACGATCAGAATGCGGCGTCCCTCCTCGAGCGCCTGCTGGAGGAGTGTCACGGCCTGCTCCAGGCCACCGAGCGCCTCTGCGTCCTGAAGATTGCCGAGTGCGAGATCGAGTTCCTTCCCGGAACCGATTCCACGATTGAGGTAGACGCGCCTCAACAGCGGCGGCAAATCGTCTGGCAGCGCGTCTTCACCCCGGCATGGTGTCCGACGCTCTATGAGCACCTGTATCTTCCGAGTGATGTTGTGAGACAGAGAGAAGTACCCGGCTGATCCGGGAAGACAAAGACCCCGGCTGACTCATACCAGGTGACTCCCTGTGGCAGCATGCAATCCTCAACCTCGGCCTGGGATTTGCGTTTCAGAAGATAGCAGTCTTCCCCCCGGTAGATGAGGTTGAACGGCCTCCCCGACCGCTGGCGTTCCTCGATTGCTTTCCATGCAATTTCAGGATCATTGCTGAGGATGCAGTCGAGAGGATAAGGCTCATTACCTCCATGATGCTGCCAGCACCTCTGCTCGACAGGAAGGGTCTCCTCCATGACGGCAAACTGGAAATGGAGATGATTCACAGATGCGCCTGCCCCCAGTGAATTGTAGGCCATGATGACACCTGGCAGCCTTTCAGACAGCCAGCCGACAAGCCCCATCACCTGTCTGTGATTGTCCTCGGTGAGGTACTGGGGCAACCCGGCATGGACATCCGGCACAACCAGCAAGTGCCAGGGCGCGAAAGGAAACTTGTTGTACAAGACACGCCAGGAAGACTCCTGCCAGTCACCTTCGCGGAAGATTTCCGGTTCCAGGTGAGGACGCGAGAAGTTGAATGCGTGCGGATCAAAGTCTCGGTACAGACTCTTCAGCGGATCACGCGAGAGACGCATCGGACGCAGCTGTCGCATCGGATTGGTCACGAGTCTCCAGGCATCCCGCGAGGCGGAATGCCAGTGACGAAACAGGTGGTGTGGAGCACCCTCGCGAATTCGATTGAGTACGGCAATGTCGTCCTCGCTACCCTCGGCGACAATACCCTCAAGACGACCATAAGCTTCCTGGATTGGCCCGCGCAATGCAGCACGCAACTGCGGATCCTGCATGCTATTGGCAAGCACCAGGATCCAGGCACCCGGGGAATCGCGCTGCAGCATCGCGACGAGGCCCTCGCTGAACTGCCGGCGAAATCCATCTGCATCCCAGTCTAGGAACATTTGTGATCTCCCTGCTGCTTCTCGAGATCACTGCCCGGTACCGGATCGACCCCGCCCTCATGAAAAGGATGGCAACGCGAGATGCGCCTGATGCCCAGCCAGGTGCCCTTGAAAATACCATGCAGCTCGATCGCCTCGATCGTGTACTGGGAGCACGTCGGATAAAAGCGGCAGTTACTGCCGAGAAAGGGGCTGATGAGGAGCTGGTATCCACGTACCAGCATGATGAACAGCCGTCTTGCCATGGATGTAAAAATATTCATAGGAATGATGTCGCTGCCCCGGTATGAGAGCCGTGAATGAAACGATTCTCTCATTTCTCGCCCTGATCCGGCGAACCGGAAATCTGGTTTGCCGTGGTATGTTATAGGCTTTTCGTCAATGGAAAACAGCCTTGAAAAATGGCAAGTTGTTGATCCATCCATCCAGGCCAGAATGTAGAATAGATATCAAGAAACTCCTGTTTCTTCTTGATTCAATTGGCTTTATATCCCGCGACAGTGTGCAGAAAGACGGCCTTTTCCCTGTCGGAAACCATTTCCTGCAACTGGTCACCTTCATGGGCTGCTCGCCGCATGTTCGTCTTGAGCCGGAGCATCCGGGTGACGAAGACTACGTCTATATTCACCTCATCGAATCCCCATCGGCACTGCTGCTGGCATCGGACAACAGCCGCACACCGGGATGCCCAAGGTGCCGCAAACCAGCTTTCCCCGACTGGTCGGTGTTCGAACAGGAGAACCCTCTCCTTGTCTGCCAGCATTGCGGTACCAGGCTCTTACCGGGAGAGCTGCGATGGCGAACCGATGCCGGCCTTGCACGCCTCTTCATCGAGATCAACAGCATCTACCCGGGCGAAGCCCAGCCTGTTGCCGGCATGATGCAGCAACTCAGGGAAGCCACCGGCTGCGAGTGGCGCTATTTCTACCTGCTGAAGGAAAAGCGATCACGCACAAAAAAGCCGCCTGAAGCATGCTGAGGCGGCTGGTCAAGATGGTGGGCCGTGAAGGATTCGAACCTTCGACCAACTGATTAAAAGTCAGCTGCTCTACCGACTGAGCTAACGGCCCGCATGGGCAATCCGCCGAGTTGCGGATCCCGCGAAGCGGTGAATTATACAGACATATGGACCATGCGCAAGTACGCCACCGGCTCTTTTTGGAGAGAACCGGAAAGCCCTCCTGCCCCCTGAAGAGCGCCCCTTTCATGCATTGTCTGACGCAGTGGATTGTGGCATCTTGCAGCCCGACTCGAGCGGCCAGACGACACACCCATGAACAAGCAGAAACGGCAAGAGATCTTCGAGCGCCTGCGCGCCGCCAACCCGACACCGACCACCGAACTCGAATACAGCTCACCTTTCGAGCTGCTGATCGCCGTGATCCTCTCGGCACAGGCGACCGACAAGGGCGTCAACAAGGCGACCGCACAACTCTTTCCTGTCGCCAACACCCCCGCGGCAATCCACGCCCTCGGAGAGGCAGGACTCAAGAATTACATCAAAACCATCGGCCTGTTCAACAGCAAGGCCGCGAATATCATCAAGACCTGCAAGATTCTTGCAGATCGTTATGACGGCAAGATCCCCGAGACCCGCGAGGAACTCGAAGCCCTGCCAGGCGTCGGGCGCAAGACGGCCAACGTCATTCTCAATACAGCTTTCAGACAGCCGACGATGGCTGTCGATACTCACATCTTCAGGGTCGCCAACAGGACCGGCATCGCACCGGGCAAGACAGTGCTCGAGGTCGAGAAACGTCTGCTGCGTCTTGTTCCGAAAGAATTCCTGCTCGACGCGCACCACTGGCTCATACTGCTCGGCCGTTATACCTGCGTGGCACGCAACCCCCGTTGCGGTTCCTGTATGATTGAAGACCTGTGTGAATACAAACACAAGACCGAAAGCGAATGAATGCGCAGAGCATCGATGACGAACAGGAAGAACTGGTCGCCTGCCACAGTTGTGACCTGCTGCACCTCAAGACACGTCTCCAGGTAGGTGAAAAAGCGTATTGCACGCGTTGCGGGGAACTGCTCTATGCAGAATCGCCACGTGCGATCGAAACCGCGCTGGCCTTGAGCATCTCCTCCCTGTTCCTGTTTGCAGCTGCGCACCTGCTTCCGTTTATCTCCATCGACATCGAAGGTAACGTCTCAACGATCTTCCTCATCTCGACAATCGAGACACTGACCGAAATTGACAGCCGATTGCTCGCGCTGGCAGGCATTTTTCTGTTGCTGATCGCACCGCTGATCGTCTTGCTGGTCGATATCCTCCTGCTTTATCGGCTGCGATTCACACGGCCAGGGGGATCCTCTGCCTCCCGGCAGCTGTTGATGTTGTCAGGACAAATGCGCCCCGGGAGATTCGCTGTTTCCCGGCAGCTGTTGCTACTTGCGGGACACATGACACCCTGGAACATGCTGGAGATCTTTTTGCTCGGGGTGCTGGTCTCGATCGTCAAGCTCGCCTCCATGGCAGGGATCACGTTGCACGAGGGATTCTGGGCCTTCGTCGCGCTGGTTCTGGTCAACCTCGTCATCGCAGTCAAACTCGATCCGGAAACATTATGGCAAGCACTGGAAAGACTGGAGCGCTGACCGCCAGGAGAGCGGGGCTGGTTGCGTGCCATGTGTGCGGCAAGCTGCAGCCGTGGGTCGCTGGATCGGAATGCAGCCGGTGTGGGTCGATGCTGCATCAGCGCAAGCCTGACAGCCTACAGCGCAGCTGGGCTTTCCTCGTCAGCGCCCTGCTGCTCTACTTCCCGGCGAATCTCTACCCGATCATGACAACAACGACGTTTGGTGTGCCGGAGAACAGCACCATCATCGGTGGAGTTATTCTACTCTGGCAGTATGGCTCCTATCCCGTTGCAGCTGTCGTCTTCATCGCTTCCGTCATGATCCCGATCATCAAGTTTCTCGTGATCGGTTCGCTGCTGCTGCTCGTCCGGTACGGCCATCCTGTCAAGCTGAGCCAGCAAACACGGCTCTTCCGGCTCATCGAATACATCGGCCCCTGGTCGATGATCGACGTCTTTGTTGTTATCCTGCTTGTTGCCCTGATCCAGTTCGGCGGTATCGCCTCCGTCTATCCCGGACCTGCTGCAGCTGCATTCGCGGCCATGGTGATCACGACCATGTTCTCGGCGCTTTTCTTCGACACTCGTCTTCTGTGGGACAAGCTGTGACAGAACAAGATCAGACAAGTGCGATTCCGGAACCCGCAAGAAAGCAACAGACACGCGGCATCTCCGTGATCTGGCTGGTGCCGCTCGTGGCACTGCTCATCTCCCTCTGGCTCGCGTGGCACCATTACGCCTCTCTCGGCGAGCTGATCACCATCCGTTTCGAATCTGCGGATGGACTCGAGGCCGGGAAGACACCGGTGCGCTTTCGCAATGTGGAGGTCGGCAAGGTCGAAAAGATCCAGCTCGATGACACGCTCACCGGCGTCATCGTCTCTGTCCGGATGACGAGCGATACCGACAGGTATCTGAACGACAAGACCCGCTTCTGGGTCGAGCGGCCACGCATCGGCCTTGCCGGCATCTCCGGCCTGGGCACGCTCTTCTCCGGAGCCTACATCGCCATGTCGACGACTACACATGAGGACGGCAGGATCGTGACCAGCTTCACGGGGCTCGACGAACCTCCACTGACGCCGGAAGCGGTGCCGGGGATTCGCCTGGTGCTGACATCCAAAACCGGAAGCGCTGTCTCTGCCGGTACTCCGATCTATCACAAGCAGGTGCAGGTTGGCCAGGTCGAAAGCCGGGAACTCTCGAGCGACGGCCAGGTGATCTCCTTCGGCATCTTCATCGAGGCGCCCTACGATACACTGGTCAACTCGCAAACAAAATTCTGGCAGATGGGCAGTTTCTCGGTCGATTTCGGACCAGCCGGGATCTCGCTCGACATGGAACCGCTGGCCGTGCTGTTGTCAGGCGGCATTGCCTTCGACACGCCCAAGCATCTCAGCAAGAGCTCCCCGGTCATGCCGGGATCGAGCTTCAATCTCTACGACAGCCGGGACGAAGCCAACTTCAACACCTCGGCGTCGGAGAACGCCCTTGGCTTCGTCCTCCATTTCGATGAATCACTGCGGGGACTCACGATTGGTTCGCCCGTCGAGTTTCATGGCGTCGAGGTCGGTTATGTCGCCGATATCAGTATTTCGAGGGAGCACAAGGACCGCAGGCTCAGCGTACCCGTCCTGATCTTCATCGAGCCGGAGCGTTTCGGAACCGGAAATGACAGGGAAGCACTGCAGCAACTGCTGCAAAGCTCCGTCAGAAGAGGGCTGCGCGCCAGGCTGCAGACAGCAAGCCTCGTGACCGGCCAGCTCTTCATCGAGCTGATCATCGACAGGGCTGCCGGACCCGCCATCATCATCGCGAACGAGCCCTGGCCGGAATTCCCGACAATCCCCAGCCCCTTTGGCCAGATTATCGACAATATCTCGGCCGTGTTGCAGAAGCTCGAGAGGCTCGAGATCGAGGAGCTCGTCACATCGGCCAATCTCCTGTTGAGGGATGTCGATGCACTCGTGCGAATTCCGGATGACAGCGAGCTTGGCAGTGATCCCGAAGCCCGCCGGGCAGCGCTCGCAGAGGCACCGGTCACGCAGATGGTCATGCGCGTCAACCAGGCGCTGGAGGCGCTCAACCCGATCCTCGAGTCCGACGGGGCGCGCAATCTCCCGGATGATCTCGGGCGCTCCATGCGCCAGCTCAACAACAGCCTCGTTCTGGTCAAGCGCCTGCTCGAGGGTGATTCCGCCCGCTCGCCCCTCTATTATGAAATTTCGACGACACTGGAGGAACTCAAGCGCGCAGCCCAATCGATACGTACCCTGACGGAAACCCTGGATGAAAAACCCAACGCCCTTATCTTCGGCACTGAATAGGTTGCTGCCTCTTCTGTTTGCCCTGACCCTCGCCGGATGTGCCTCCAGCGGTGGTTCTGCCGTCAACTACTACCTGCTGACACCCGACACAGGCGGTAAGATCATCAACAAACCGGGGCTCGGGGTCGGAGTCGGTCCGATAGAATTACCGGAATATCTGTCACGCTCCCAGGTGCTTGTGCAGGTCGGTAGCAGCCGGGTCGTGGCTGACAGGCAGCATCGCTGGGCCGGGCCGCTGCAGAAGAATTTCACGGATGTCCTGACATCGAACATCGCCTATCGCCTCGGATCAACAGATGTGGTCATCTATCCCTGGGAGTCGCCACGATCGGTCGACCGCCAGGTCGTCATCAAGGTCACGCGGTTCATCGCCTCTGACAACGGGGTTCACCTCGACGCACGCTGGCGACTGCTGGACCGCAAGGGTGACCAGGTACAATCCGGCAATATTTCCCTCACCGAGCCGGCAGACACCCGGGATTATGACGCTATCGTCACGGCCATGAGCCGGTTGACAGGACGCCTGGCAGACAGGATCGTTCAGCTGCTCTGAAAAAGCAGGGAGAGTTTTAACCTCAAGTTTTCCCTGCCGTAACTCGAGGCAGTCAGGATAAGTCCGGGCCTCTTTAAGGTCTTTCAGCTGTTGTTGAGAAGGCTGGACTCTGAAGAATATTCCTTGCCGGAGGGCGACTGCGGCTTGCGGCTGCAAACTAGCT
>JASFFK010000076.1:0-8749 GCA_050124335.1 Chromatiales bacterium
CCGAAAGCGGCCACCCGCATGCAGCTATCGGCGTCAGCCGCGGCCTGTCACAGGTGACGACGTCCGAGCTGCCGCTGGCCCTGGCGGTCTTTGCCGTGGCACTGCAATACGAAACGCTGTCGGTGACCGAGATTGTCGCGGCGCAACAGGGCGGCGTGATGAACTGGACCCTCTTCACGAATCCACTGGCCGTGACCGCAGCCATGCTGTCGTTTCTCGGCTCGATGATGCGCCCGCCCTTCGACGTGGTGCTGGCGCCCCAGGAGATTCCCATCGGCCCGCCGACCGAGTACCACTCTTCGTACCTGGCGCTGATGCAAACCAACCGCGTGATCTTCCCGATCGCCAAGATCGTGGTGTACATGAATCTCTTCTTCGGCGGGGCCGCGAGCTGGCCGGTCTTTTTTCTGAAGGTTTTCCTGATTTACCTCTTTTCCGTTTTCGTCGGCACGGTCTTCCCGCGATTCCGTGTCGAACAGTCCGTGCGCTGGTTCCTGATCTGGGCCGTACCGCTCGGCATAGCCGCCATAGTGCTGGTGTGAGCCATGAATGATGAATTGGAAGAACGCCTCGACGAGGCGCCGGAGAGTCAACCGGAATCCCTGCGTCTCAGGGACATCCCGGTTCGCGAGGAACTGCAGCCACGCACGGTCATTGCGCCGGATGGCCAGGAAATCCATATCGACCCCCTGCAGGATTACTACTGCCAGGCCGGTCCGACCGTGCAAACACCCGCCTACACGAAAATCATCGAGGACCTGTTCAACTGGGCACGTTCCGAATCGCTCTGGATCCTGGGCTTCGGCACCGGTTGCGGCGCCATCGAGATGCGCCCGCTGATGACACCGCGTTTCGATGCTTACCGTTACGGCATCCAGTGGCGGCCGACACCGCGCCAGGCCAACCTGCTCGTGATCTCCGGTTACCTGTCGGTCAAGACGCTCAAGCGCGCCATCCGCTCCTACGAGCAGATGCAGAATCCCAAGTACGTCGTCGGGCTCGGCTCCTGTACCATCAACGGCGGTATGTACTGGGATTCCTATAACACCATCAAGTGCCTTGACCAGTATATGCCGGTCGACCTTTATATCACGGGCTGCATGCCGCGACCCGAGGCACTTCTGCAGGGCTTCGACGATCTGAAAAAACTGATCCGCGCGGGCAAGGCCGAGGGCGCCAACCGCTATGCCGAGAACTTCGACTGGTACAAGGCCAACCAGAAACGGGTCATCAAGGACTGGGATATGCCGGACTACAGCTGGTGATCTGGATGTTTACCACCAGGAGCACAAAGTACACGAAGGGTTTGAAAAACAGTCAATCGAATTTATCTGAGGTATCGACCGGTGGAATGTGCGCTCTGTCAGTAGCTGGCATTCCTCCTCACTCTGCATACAAGAAGCCTTTGTGGCCTTTGTGTTCTTTGTGGTGAATTCAAGAATCTCATGCAAACACTGATCAGCCAATTACAAACCCAATTCCAGCTCGGCGAGTTCACCGAACAGCGGGATAACCTTGCCTTCGTGACCGTCTCGCGCGAGCAGTTGCGTCCCCTGCTGCTTCACCTGCGTGACCTCGAGGGCTTCACGCACCTGGTGCTGCTGACCGCGGTAGACTGGATCGAGGACAACAGCTTTCAGCTGACCTACCTGCTCAGCGATCGCACGGGCGGCCGCGACATCGGCGTGCGCCTGATGCTGCCGCGCGACAATACCAGCATGGAGAGTATTCATGACCTGTGGCCAACTGCTGCCACCTATCAGCGTGAATTGCGCGAGATGTTCGGCATCGATTTCCCGGACAGCCCGCGCGTCAATGAAGACTTCATTCTCGAAGGCTGGATCGATATCCCGCCCTACCGGCGGGATTTCGACACCCTGCAGTACTCGCAGGAGACCTACCCCGAACGCCCCGGACGCGAGACGAACGATCCGGCCGAATACATGAAGAAGAAACTCTATCCGGACGGGAAGTAAGATGGCCTACGAACCTGACCGATCACAGTATCCGGACCATCTTCCCGACGGGAGTTGCGATATCGATCTCTCTTCGGGCAAGTACCTGAAGCTCTGGCAAGGCCCGAACCATCCGGGCATCACCGGCAACATGTCGGTCGAGCTCACCGTCTGCGGCGACGAAGTTGTCGAGGGCAAGACGCACGTCGGTTACCTGCACCGCGGTTTCGAGAAATTGATGGAACGCCGCACCTTCATCCAGTGCTTCCCGATCGTCTGCCGTATCTGCGTACCGGAACCCGACTTCAACGAATACTGCTATGCCGCTGCGGTCGAGGAACTTGCCGGTTTGGAAATCCCCGAAAAGGCAAACTGGATCCGCACCCTGATTCTCGAGATGGGCCGTATCAACAGTTACCTGATGTACCTTGGCGGTCAGGCGGGCGCCTTCGGCCAGGGCGTGATCAGCCAGTGGACGACCTATGCACGGGACCTGATGCTGGACCGCTTCGAGGAACTGACAGGCGCACGCATCTACCACATGTTCATCCTCCCCGGAGGCGTGCGCGATGACCTGCCCGACGGTTTCAACGAGCGCATGGAAGAGACCCTGCGCGAGATCGAAAGCACGCTCAGGGACGTGCATGACACCATGTTCCAGAATGCAGTTTTCAAGAAGCGCGCCATCGGGCTGGGTTATGTCGACCCGGCGCTGGTCGATCAGTACGGCATCACCGGGCCTGTCGCTCGCGGCGCCGGTGTCGCGAAAGACGTGCGCAGGGACCAGCCCTACCTGGTCTACGATCAACTGGATTTTGAACCTGCCATCGCACAGGCCTCCGATGTCTATGCCCGCGCCGATGTGCGCCGCCGGGACCTGCTGATGTCCGTCGACCTGATCCGCCAGGTACTGGCGAAGATGCCGCGCAAGGGCCCCGTGATGGCCACGCTGCCCAATGTGCTGCACTGGAAGATTCCGCAGGGCGAAACCTACGTGCGCGGCGAGTGCTCGCGCGGCGAGTATGGCTATTACCTGGTCACCGACGGCAGTGGCTATCCGCGCCGGGTCAACGTACGTGGCCCGTCCTACACCCATGCCATGGCGCTGCTGGAGAAGCTGATCGTCAACGTGAACATCTCCGATGTCGCCGGGCTCATGGTCTCGTTGCACACCTATCCGCCGGAGATCGAGCGATGAACCGGAAAGGAGAATCAACCACAAGCAACACGAAGAACACCATCCGGAACGACTTGTCGGGCACCATGGCTTCAACCACCCTCTGCGGCCTGTTCAGGATGCGGAATAGTCCTGCCTTTCTTTCTGACCTTTTGTGGTTAAAAGGAATCTCAACATGAGCGTGCGTGATCTGTTATCGCCCTTCACGGCCTGGAAGAACATCTTCCGCGATCCAGTCAGCATCAAGGATCCGTTCAACCGCGAAGCCACCGAGCGTTACCGCGGCTTCCACCAGAATGATGTAGAAAAATGTATCGGCTGCGGCACCTGCGAGGCTATCTGCCAGAACGGCGCCATCGACATGGTGCCGGTGGAAGGGGTCGAGGGCATCAGCACCCGACCGGGCGACTCGGGCCTGCGCCCGCGCATCGATTACGGCCGCTGCTGCTGGTGCGCGCTCTGCGTGGACGTCTGCATGACCAGTTCCCTGAGCATGTCCAACGAATACAAGTGGGTGGAGAGCGATCCGGACAAGTTCACGTTCGTCCCTGGCGTCGACAAAAAACACTGGGATGACGTCAAGCATGGCTATCACCGTCCGGACGGACATCGCCTGAATGCGCCGGAACGCATCGAGATGCCCGAGCTCGAGCCAGGGGCGCGCATCGACTCCTTCGTCGAGATCGTCGGTGGCTACTCCGTGGAGCAGGCGGTTCTGGAAGCCGACCGCTGCGTCACCTGTGGTATCTGCGTGGCCACCTGCCCCACGCACATGCCCATTCCAGAGTACATTGCGGCTGTGCGCGATGGCGATTACGAGCTTGGCCTCAAGCTGCTCTATGACAGCAACCCCTTTTCGCAGATTTGCGGCAAGGTCTGTACGCGCAAGTGCGAGACCACCTGTGCCGCCAGCCACGAGGGTGACCCGATCGCGATTCGCTGGCTGAAGCGCCATATCACCGAGCAGGTACCCTATGAGCGCTATCGCGATATCATCGGCGGTCCGGGGCCCGCCACAGGGAAGAAGATCGCCATCATCGGAGCGGGCCCGGCCGGCATGACCGCCGCTTTCGACCTCGCGCGCAACGGGCATAGCGTGACGGTCTACGAGGCCGAATCCGCTGCCGGAGGCATGACCCGCTATGGCATCCCGGAATATCGCCTGCCGTCCGAAACCATTCAGCGTGACATCGACCTGATCCTGTCGATGGGCGTGGAGATCCGTTACAACACACGGATCGGCAGCGACATCAGCATGCAGCAATTGCAACAGGACAACGATGCCGTGGTGCTTTCCATCGGTTTGTGGCTAGGGCGTTCCACGCGCATTCCCGGCTCCGATCACCCGAATGTCTTCAAGGCGGTGGATCTTCTGCACCGCATCCGCAACGGCGAGCGACTCGACGCACCGAAAACCATGGTCGTCATCGGTGGCGGCAACGTGGCGATGGACATCGCGCGCAGCATGGCACGCCTCCAGAAACAGCAGCATGGGGAGATCAACATCACGCTGACGGCGCTCGAGGATAAAGCCCACTTCCTCGCCGACCCGGTGGAAATCAAGGAAGCAATCGAGGAAGAAATCCGGATTCTCGATTCACGCGGTCCCCAGGAGTGTGTAACTGATGACCAGGGCAGGCTGCTTGGCCTGCGCAGCTGGAAGGTATTATCGATCTTTGATGAACAACACCGCTTCGCCCCGACCTATGACGAGAGCGACGAACAATTGCATGCCGGTCAATGGGTCGTGGAGGCCATCGGCCAGATGAGCGATGTCAGCCTGCTCGGTGAGGACCTGACCGAAAAACTCGAGTGGAACCGCGGGCGCATCCAGGTCGATGATGCAGGCCGCACCTCCGAACCCTGGCTCTGGGCTGCCGGAGACTGCGTCAAGGGTCCGGATGTTGTCAGTGCGGTGGCCACCGGTCACAAGGTGGCAGCAAGCATTGAAGCCATGTTTCAGCAGGAGAATGCAGATGCCTGAAGGCAGAGGATACCAGCGACTCAAGGCCCAGACCTCTCTGGAAGACATCCTTGTGGTCGCCACCGAGTTCGAGCGCACCGCACGCGATTTCTATGCCGGCCTTGTCCCGAAGGTCAGCAAGCAGATCCGCTACCTGGTCGAGGAACTGGCACGTGAAGAGCAGCAGCATTTCGACCTCTTCACCGAATTGCTCGCACGCAGCGACATCGCCGGGCAGGTCAAGCAATCGATCAAAACCCCGGCCAGTGACCGGCGCTTTTCCGACTGTATACACCTGCCCGAACTCGGTGATCATCCGGATGACCAGGCAGTCCTGCAGTATGCGCTCGGTCGCGAGCATGCTGCCATGGAACAGTACCGCTCACTCGCAGAGTCCACGCCGCCGGGCCCGATACGCGATCTCTTCCAATACCTTGCCGACGAGGAGACCCAGCACAAGAACGAGCTGGAAAAGCGCTACTACGAGATCGTGCATAGCGGAGGCGTATAGCACTGAACTCCTTGCGGCTTGCGCGCTATAGACTTCTTGCATCGCCTGTGAAAGAGGCCAGATGATGCCGTGATGATGCATGCAGTACAACGACGCCCCTGTGCTGATGCTTAATACCCCTGGCCCCTTACTCCCGCCACATACAAACATCCAGAAAACAGAAGGTTCCTGGAACATCAGGAACCTGTGAATCGGGGTCAATCACGTCAAGGGATTCGTTGAATGCCGGAGGGTGCCAAAATAGTACTGCCCGCCGGCTGAACTCCAGGGCAGCTCATTGACGTAACACATCAGATTTCAGAGACTTCAAACCAGGTCTCTTCACCAGGCGACACGCGGACATTCAGATTTGCCAGCCTCAGGGGGCAGTCAGGGCTTGTCAGAGATCAGGATTCAGGAAAGTATTGCAGGATGGACAAAGCAGGCGCGCCAGAACTCCGTCACAGAATCATGGCAGGTTTCATCGGAAACGTCGTGGAGTGGTATGACTTCGCTCTCTACGGTTATCTGGCCGGCGTCATCGCGCCGATTTTCTTTCCAGCCAGCAGCCCCACAGCCGGACTGATTGCAACTTACGGGATCTTTGCGGCAGGGTTCCTGATGAGACCGGTCGGCGCAGCTGTCTTCGGCTGGTTCGGCGATCGCTACGGGCGCGCGCGAACGATGCAGATCTCTGTGGTCATGATGGCCCTGCCGACATTGCTTCTCGGACTATTGCCATCCTACGCGACAGCGGGGATCCTTGCGCCGGTCTTGCTGGTACTGGTACGCCTGCTACAGGGACTCTCGGTGGGTGGGGAATTTTCCTCCTCTGCGACGTATCTGGTTGAGACTGCACCACAGGGCAAACGCGGACTGACGGGAAGCTGGGCCAATATCGGTTCCATGTCAGGTTCTCTGCTGGGCGTCGGCGCCGCCGCCCTGGTGACCAATCTATTCGATGCAGAAACACTGGCCGAGTGGGCCTGGCGTTTGCCGTTCCTGTGCGGCGCCCTGTTGGGCATGACGGCGATCTGGATACGTCATAACCTGCATAACTCGCAGCACTTCCGTGCCCATCATGCAGGGCGGGAAGATACCTCTCCGCTGTTACAGGCATTTACGACAAACCGCCGGGAAACCCTGCTGGCGCTGGCATTCAGCGCCAGCTATGGCACCTGTTACTACATCGCGTTTGTCTACTTGCCGGAGTGGTTGTCGTCACAGGACATCATGGCCAGGGGCACCGCGCTGGCAATCAACACGGCAATGACTCTCCTGGTTATTCCTGTGATGCCGCTTGCAGCAGTTGTCGGCGACAAATGGATCCCTCGCCGGACATGGATCGCATTATCGATCCTTCTGCTGGCAGTGAGTGCGTGGCCACTGCATGAATGGATGCTGGCTTCCGGCGGCTCCCCGGTATCGGTCCTGACGACGCACGTCCTGACCTTCTTGCTGCTGGCCGTGCCGTTGGGTTCGGGCCCTGCCCTGTTTGTCGAACTCTTTCCGGAGTGCGATCGCCTTTCTGGCTATTCAGTAGCCTTCAACGTGGGTTTGGGCATATTCGGAGGCCTGACGCCGATGATTGCAGCGAGCTTGATCGCAACAACCGGTCTTGCAACGGCCCCGGCGATTTACATGGCCGTCGCGGCCTTTGCGGCCGTCGCCGCACTCATGATGATGCCTGACCGCAGCCGCGCACCTCTGCGTTGAGTGCGTCCCTGCAATCATGCTAACGAGACCTCTCCAGAATCTCGTATCGATTGAACAGCAAACATGCCGTCAGCATTGATCGCCTGTGAACTTCCTTTCAGATCATTGTTCAGCCAGCTGTTCGATTGCCTCGTTCGCACGTTGCGGGTAATCAGGCCCAAATGTCCATGCACGACGTCCCTCGTCGTCCTCGAGCAGTACCAGCCCGCGTTCTGAAGGTCTCGCCTGGTATAGCAACTGGATGAGCACATCGGTACTCACCCAGGGATGCCTGTACCAGAAGTCATGCGCCCCCCTCGCAAGACCCGGGATCATATCGGGATCGACAAGAAGCAGATCAAAAGCCATTTCACCAAAGGCTGCCCGAACAAGGCGGGTTTCCTCTTCGGTCAACTCTCCAGGTTCCGGCCGCCCGGCCCGCGAGACCCCGTGATGGCGTGCGGCAAACGCAAGCACCGAATCATTCGGATTCAGCGCGAGTGTCACATGCTGGACCATGCCATCGTAGGTCGCCAGGTCACGGAGAAAAGTACTGAAATCGACATCCGGAGCAGCGAAATAGATCTCTCCAAGGCGGAACCGCTTCCTGAGGCTGTTTTCAGCCTCGTCGGCATGCCTGGCGCGTAATGCGGCGAGTGCAGGACTCAATACCTGTGCGCCTGCACTGTAGGCCAACACATCGATGTAGCGCGCATTCGTGTGCTGCGCAAGCAGTTCAAGGAACTCTGCGAAGACGGGAACTGTCCGGCGTGCGTTGTTGACGTCGACCGCGTAGCGAAGAAAACTTTCAGCCGACGGCCAGGAAAAGAGCATGACAAGGGAGTTACGCCCGGTGAAATGGGCATACTGTGCAGCCTGCGCGCTGGAACGATAAAAGCTGTTGTTCGCGCCGTGCACATAGACAGTGATATCCGGATCGCGACTACGCGCAAGCGCCTCGTTGATCTGGTCAAAAAAAGCTTTGGCCTCCGTCGTCAGCGACGCACCTTGTGCAGAGGCCAGGGATGCATCCTGCCTGGTTGCAAGGAGAGTCAAGGGGACGGCGAATTCCCTTTCTGCCGACGTTGAGGACGCATGAAGCTCTTCCGCAGATGACGCCTCGCCCCCCAGTCGAACGGTTGCGAAGCCAAGGCGAATTTTCCTGTCAAAAAGCGTGACATAAGGCCATCGGCCTGAATCAAAAGCAGGCAACCGGTTCGTGGCATAGGCGATCTGAACATCGGGTGACAGGGCCAGCTCCGGGTTTGCGGCAAAAGGATCACGCTGGCCCGAGCGCAGCAGTTCCGGTGTCGGCATCAAATAGACGGTCGACTGGCACGCGGTCAGCAAGAGAATTGTCAATAAGAGAAGAAATCGGATCACGGCGAGAAGAGGTATTAACGTCACTGGTTCTTCTGCAAAATATTTTCCCGGTCGGACTGGCGTGATCGGAAACATCCTTTACCAGG
>JASFFK010000077.1:0-8722 GCA_050124335.1 Chromatiales bacterium
CGATGCGCTTGCGTGCAGAATCGGCAGCCGCCTTGTCGACAGAAGCGATACGCACGAGGCCATCGTCGGTGATATCCACGGAAGTACCGGTCTCCTCGGTGATGGAGCGGATGGTCGCTCCGCCCTTGCCGATCACATCCCGGATCTTGTCGGGATTGATGGTGAAGCTCGTGATGCGCGGTGCATGTTCGGACATCTCCTGGCGCGGCTCGGAGATCACCTTGCCCATTTCGCCGAGGATGTGCATGCGGCCCTCTTTGGCCTGGTCCAGCGCGATCTCCATGATCTCCTTCGTGATGCCCTCGATCTTGATGTCCATCTGCAGCGCATTGACGCCGTTGACAGTACCGGCAACCTTGAAGTCCATGTCACCGAGGTGGTCTTCGTCACCAAGAATATCGGTCAGGACAGCGAACTTGTCGCCTTCCTTGATGAGACCCATGGCAACACCGGCGATCGGCGACCTGATGGGTACGCCTGCATCCATGAGCGCGAGGCTGGTACCGCAGACAGAGGCCATGGAAGAGGAACCGTTGGATTCCGTGATCTCGGAGACGACGCGAATCGAGTAAGGGAACTCGTCACTCGTCGGCATGCAGGCCAGCACGCCGCGCTTGGCAAGACGGCCATGACCGATTTCACGCCGCTTCGGGCTGCCGACACGACCCGTCTCGCCCACGCAGAACGGCGGAAAGTTGTAGTGCAGCATGAAGTTCTCTTTGCGTTCGCCCTCGAGCGCATCGATGATCTGTGCCTCGCGCTCGGTACCCAGCGTGGTGATGACCAGCGCCTGGGTCTCGCCGCGGGTAAAGAGAGCCGAGCCGTGCGTGCGCGGCAGGACGCCGGTGCGAACGGTAATCGGCCGCACGGTCCGTGTATCACGGCCATCGATGCGCGGCTCGCCGTCGAGAATACGGCTGCGCACGGTGGTCTTCTTGAGCTTGCCGAGCGCCGCCTCGATCTCCTGCTCGCTCCATTTCGAATCGTCGATGGCGCAGAGTTTCTGCACCAGATCCGCCTTGATCGCGTCGAGCCTGCCGTAACGCTGCATCTTGTCAGCGATGCCGTAGGCCTCAATGACGGCATTTTCAGCTTCTGCCGTCACGTGATCGATGAGTTCATCGCTGGATTCGGGGGGCGTCCATGACAGCGGTTCCTTGTTGACTTCAGCAGCGAGATCGCGAATTGCGTCGATCACAGTCCTTGACTGTTCGTGGCCGAACAGAACTGCACCAAGCATGATTTCCTCGGAGAGCTCGTTCGCTTCCGACTCGACCATGAGGACAGCATGCTCCGTGCCGGCGACGATCAGGTCGAGCTCCGAGCTTCCGCCAATCCCGGTCTCCGAGTGGTTCAGCAGGTACTCGCCGTCCTTGTAGCCAACGCGCGCAGCGCCAACGGGACCGTTGAACGGCAGGCCGGAAATTGCCAGGGCGGCAGAGGTGCCGATCAGTGAAGGGATCTCCGGATCCACTTCCGGGTTCAGGGACTTCACAGTGATGATCACCTGGACCTCGTTCACGAAACCTTTCGGGAAGAGCGGGCGGATCGGACGGTCAATCAGGCGAGACGTCAGGATCTCTTTCTCGCTGGGGCGTCCCTCGCGACGAAAAAAACCGCCGGGGATCTTGCCGGCGGCATAGGTTTTTTCCTGGTAGTCGACAGTCAGCGGGAAGAAATCGCGGCCTGTATCGGCCTCCTTCCGTGCGACCACGGTAACGAGCACGACGGTGTCATCCATGTTAACCAGGACAGCACCGTCCGCCTGACGGGCGATTTCGCCCGTCTCGAGAGTGACTGAATGTTTTCCGTACTGAAAGGTTTTTCTGATCGGCGTTGGTATCACTGTTTTTCCTCGGCAGCCTGATGGGCAGATTAGCGACGCAGTCCGAGACGGCTGATCAGCTCGCGGTAACGCTCGACGTCCTTGTTTTTCAGGTAGTCGAGCAGCTTGCGACGCGAATTGACCAGTCGGACCAGTCCTCTGCGTGAATGGTTGTCTTTCTTGTGGGTTTTGAAGTGTTCGGTCAGCTCGTTGATGCGTGTTGTCAGCAGTGCAACCTGGACCTCTGGCGAGCCGGTATCACCGTCGCCACGCTTGTACTCTTCGATGATGGCCTTTTTGGCCTCTGCGCTCATTGTCATGTCATATCTCCGCAATGGATGGAAAAACGCGCTCCCCGGCAATGAGTCCAGATGAACGCACGAAATTGGTCGCGAATCATACCATGATCAGCATCTGAAAACAGGCCGGATTGACTGCAAGACGGCGGTTTTGAAGGAATCGGGGAAAATTCCGGCTTGCTGGACCGGTTTTCCGGGTTTTCGTAGCGATGTATCGCAGTTGACAGCCTTTTCAGTAAACAGTTTTAGGAGCCCGCACCGCGGGCGATTCTTCGCCGGGTGGGCTCGGCTCCTACAATCCCGGGGGTTGGAGTCAAATAGATTCCGACCCCGTGAGTAAGCCATGAACAATATGACATTATCCGCGGGAGCTCACACTGTGGGTGAATTCTTGGTCAATTCGCGACGATAGAATCAGTTGCGCGCTCGACGCCCAACCCTGCGGGTTCCCTCGCGTACTCGGCCAAACAGGCGAGGCCGTAAACTCGCTGCGCTCAAAGAGACGGCCTCTTGTCTCCTGTTTGTCCTGTGCCGCTCGGTTGCGCGTAAGTCGCAGTTGTCTCACTACCCGGATATCGCTGCAGTAGCCCACCTCTGTGGGCGAATGATCGCCGAGAGAGCTCGGCTCCTGCAGATGATGTCGAACAGTCCTGAATTGTTTCCCTTCTGACGCGTCGAGCATCGCAGTTCCTGACAGGAGACAAGCGAGGCGTGTCTGAGCGCAGCGAGTTGGCGAGCGCCTGTCAGGGACAAGACGCGCAGAGCAGCCGCAGGCCGCGTTAGCAGGGTGCCCTTTCTTTTGCTGACTTTTCTTTGGGCACGCAAAGAAAAGTCAGGTGCTGCGGCGCACCCGCCGCTATCAAAATAAAATCCGCGCGCCGACGCGCGCATCGGAATAAATCATCGCGAAGGGATTCATAAACAGCCGCATCGTCGAGTGAACATGAACAACCTGATCTGCTTGAGCCGAATCCTCTCCGTCATGATCATTATGCTGAAAACGATTCACCCTCAGTGCTGGCTCCCAAGCAAATCAGGAGCAACGAAATTACAAAACAAATCTCACTTCCCGAGCATGGCATCTATCGCCAGATTGGCCAGCTCATCGGCCCTTTCGTTTTCCGGGTGCCCCGAGTGTCCCTTGACCCAGTGCCAGACGATTTCGTGCTTGCCGGCCAGGCTGTCGAGTTCCTTCCACAGGTCGGCATTCTTCACAGGCTTCTTGCTTGCATTCTTCCAGCCGTTGCGTTTCCAGTTATGAATCCACTGCGTAATGCCGTCCCTGACATATTTCGAATCGGTCGTGATATCGATGTGGCACTTGCGCGTCAGGGCATGAAGCGCACTGATCACGGCTGTCAGTTCCATGCGGTTGTTGGTGGTTTCCGGTTCGGAGCCCGAAAGCTCCTTTTCGGCTTCGCCGTATCGCAGGATCGCACCCCAGCCTCCCGGGCCCGGGTTGCCCCTGCAGGCACCGTCGGTAAAGACTTCTACTTTTCGCATGATCGGTTGAATGATGTGGCAACCCCGCCGGGCACGAGCCGCGAACGCCAGGGCCTTGCCGGGGCCAGCGGGATCAGGTTGGAGACATGTTTCTGTGCCTGGACGAGATAACCGGCCCCGAAAAAGGGCCAGGCCCTGCTGCCGAGCTTTTCAAGAAAGGCAAACTTGCCGAGCATGGATTCGCTCTGCAATGGCGGACGGTGACCGAAGGTCGCGCTCTTCTCGATCTCGAGACCCAGCAACAGCAGCCAGTCGCAGAGTATGTGCCGTGAGACACACTCCTTCAGTGGAAACTCACCGAGAATTTTCCCGCCCGTCACCAGGCCCCGGAGTCCGGCGAGGCTCCAGGGGTTCAGGCCGCTGAAGATCACACGGCCTTCCGGTGAGAGCACTCTTTCCACCTCACGCACCATGCGACGCGGGTCGTCTGTCTGCTGCAGCGTGTGCAGCGCGATGAGCAGGTCGATGCTGTCACTCCTGAACGGCAGCATGTCCGGACGCGCAATCACGATATTACCGGGGGGGATTCCATCCCCCTCTATTGCCTCCAGCACGAAGGTCTTGTTGATGGCTGCAGTATCCTCGGCCAGCCGGATAACCGGCTCGCTGGTGATGCCCGTCACAACCATTTCCACCCCGCCGAGATGACCCAGCCAGGTCTTCACAAATGACAATTCACATGCCATGAGGAGTTCGCCGAAACCTCCTTCAAATGACTGTTTTAAATGATCTTTTTCCTTGGCCGATGCCACGGATACCGAGCCTCCCGGGATGGTGGATGGGGATAGTGAATTCGCGTATAGTTCGATCAGCAAATCGAGCATAACAATATCTCATTTTCGGGTCCTCCTCATCATGCAGTTTTCCAGAACGCCGCTGACGATACTGGTTATCGTCATTACCACCATGCTGCTCAATGCCTGTACCACGACGGGGCCCGCCTATACTGCAGGCGGCATGTTCCAGGATATCGAGGGAACGGGCGATGTCTGGAGTGACGTGCGACGTGGAATGAACATCAACATTCCTGACAACGCGCGGGTGCAGGAGCAGGTCGATTACCTGCTGGGCAAAAAGGCCTTTATCGACAGCATGCAGCGCAATGCACGCCCCTATCTCTACGAAGTGGTGACCGAACTCAAGCGGAGGCGCATGCCGATGGAACTCGCTCTGCTGCCGGCCATCGAGAGTAGCTATCGTACGACCGCTACTTCCCATTCCGGCGCCGCAGGCATCTGGCAATTCATCAGGAGCACGGGTGATTACTACGGCCTGAAACGGAACCGTTACGTCGACTTGCGGCGTGACCCCAAACTCGCCACCCAGGCAGCACTTGACTATCTCGAGTATCTGCACAAGTTCTTTGACGGCGACTGGGCACTTGCCATCGCGGCCTATAACGGCGGAGAAGGCACGATCAGTCGCGCTCAGAAAGCCAACGCGGCTCGCGGCAGGAAGACGGACTACTGGTCCCTGGACCTGCGCAAGGAGACCATGGACTATGTGCCGCGACTCTTCGCAATATCGAAGATCATCAAAAACCCGCGCAGGTATGGCATCACGGTCTACCGCATCCCGAAAACACGAGTGCTCTCAACAGTCACTACCACGCGGTCGATCGATCTGAGGGAAGCCGCCCGCCGCAGCGACATGGACCCGAACGCCTTCGCCGCCCTCAACGCGCGTTATGTCCGCAATGTGACCGAGCCGGGCAAGAGCAACACCATCTTTGTTCCACGGCACAAGTACAGCCAGTTCAATACCGTTCTCGCCGGCATGCCCGAAGCAAAGACAGGCGGCATCTTCTCGCGGGTCGCCTCCAAATCACGCAAGAGCAAGACCGTTACACACCGCGTCAGCAAGGGAGAGACACTGTCGGGTATTGCGCGCCAGTATGGCGTCTCCGTGGCATCGATCAAACAGGCCAACAACCTGCGGAGCAATGATATCCGGATCGGCCAGAACCTCAAGGTGAGCGGCGCCAGCAAGAGCAGTAGCCGCACAGCCAGTACGAAAGCGACGACCCACACCGTCAGCAGCGGTGACAGCCTCTATGCCATCGCGCTGCGTTATGGCACCAGTGTCGACCGCATCCGCCAGGACAACAACATCAGCGGCAACAATATCCGGGTCGGCCAGAAACTCAAAATCAGTGGTGGCAAAACTGTCGTCGCATCCGCTGGTGGATCCGGCACACGCACGCACAGGGTCAAGAGCGGCGACACCCTCTACGGCATCGCGCGCCAGTATGGCACGACCGTCGGCAAAATCGAGGAAGCCAACGGACTCACGGATACCAATCTCAGGCCTGGCCAGAAGCTGAAGATCCCGGCAAAAGGCTGAATCAGGACTCGCCTGTCACGAGATGGCAGCGGATACGCCGGCCGTCAGGCAACAGCGACTCGTCCGGGTAACGCTGCCTGCAGACATCCATCGCCTGTGGACAGCGGGGATGAAAATGGCACCCCTGCGGCGGCGCGGATGGTGACGGCATGTCGCCCTCGAGACGAATCACCTCGCGACCACTATCCGGGTCCGGCACTGGCACTGCCGACAGCAGCGCCTGCGTGTAGGGGTGGCGCGGGTCATGCATCACGGCATCCACACTCCCCTGCTCGACGATTCTTCCCAGGTACATGACGGCCAGGTCGTGCGAGACGTAGGAGACCACGCCGATGTTGTGTGTGATGAAGAGATAGGAGAGCCCCAGCTCGTGTTGCAGCTGGCGCAACAGGTTCAGGATCTGTGCCTGCACCGACACGTCAAGCGCGCTGGTGGGTTCATCGCAAACGATGAGGTCGGGCTTGAGGATGAGCGCACGTGCGATCGCAATTCGCTGCCGCTGCCCGCCGGAGAATTCGTGCGGATAACGCCCGAGCGCATCCTCAGGCAGACCGACCTGCTGCAGGATCTCGACAATGCGCTGCGTGCGTGAGGCACGGTCCTTCTCGAGTCCCTGCGCAACCAGGCCTTCCGCAACGATCTCCTCGATGGTCATGCGCGGGTTCATGCTCGACGCAGGATCCTGGAAGATAATCTGCATGTCACGGCGTTTCCGGCGCAGTGCCTTGCCATCCAGTTTTGCGAGATCATCACCATCGAAGAAGACCTCGCCCGCAGTCGGCCGGATCAGCTGCAGGATGCCCTTGCCGACGGTTGTCTTGCCACATCCCGATTCCCCGACGAGCGCCAGGGTTCTGCCACGCTCGATGTCGAGATCCACGCCGTCGACGGCATAGACATGACCGACCGTGCGACGGAAGATGCCCTTCCTGATCGGGAAATGAATCCTGAGCCCCTTGACCTCGAGCAAGCGCTGCTGCGCGCCCCTGTCAATCCCGGGATGAGACCGGGATACCTCTTCCTCCAGCCGGGGTTCCTCGAAATGACAGAGAAATCCGCGGTTACTGTCACCCTGCCATGGCGGCAGGCTGTTATGGCAAGCCGCGATAGCGATCGGGCAGCGGTTCGAGAAGCGACACCCCCTGAAACGCCCCTTCAGCGAGGGCACCTGCCCAGGAATCGCGACCAGTGCACTATCTCGCTTGCCGGGCGTCGGCAGCGCATGAAAGAGCCGCTGGCTATAGGGATGGCCGGGCCTTTCAAAAAAACTTTTGACGTCGGCGGACTCGATCATCTGCCCGGCATACATGACACCGACCCGATCGGCCACCTCAGCCACGACGCCGAGATCATGCGTAATCAGCAGGATGGCCATGCCGGTTTTGTCCTGCAGGTCCTGCAGGAGCTGGAGCACCTGCGCCTGAATGGTGACATCGAGGGCTGTCGTGGGCTCGTCGGCAATCAGCAGTTTCGGTCGCCCGGCCAGTGCCATGGCGATCATGACACGCTGCTTCATACCGCCGGAGAGTTCGTGCGGATACTCGCGGATGCGTCGCTCGGGATCGGGAATCCTGACCAGTTTCAGCAATTCCAGGATGCGCTTGCCGGGGTCCGCGCTGTTCTCGGGATCATGCAGTCGCACGGCCTCGCCGATCTGCTTGCCGATCGTCATGACCGGGTTCAGTGACGTCATCGGTTCCTGGAAGATCATGCCGACCTCGCCGCCCCGGTGTGCGCGCATGGCACTCTCGCTGAGGTCAAGCAGTTCGTTGCCGAGCAGCCGGATCGACCCGTCCAGGATGCGCCCCGAGCCGGGCAGCAGCCGCATGATCGACAGGGCCGTCATCGACTTGCCGCAACCCGATTCGCCGAGCAGAGCCCAGGTCTCCCCCGCCCGGATTTCAAGGCTGAGATCGCTGACCGGCGTCACGATGTCCTTGCCGTGGCCAATCTGGGTGGTGAGGTTTTCGATGCGCAAGACGGGTTCGGTCATCAGAGCTTTCCTTTGAGGCGCGGATCGAAGGCGTCACGGACGACATCGGAGAAGAGATTGGCGGCCAGCACCAGGCTGAACATGAAAAGAAAGGCAGCGAACAGGCTCCACCAGACGATAGGTTCGCGCGCCATTTCCAGACGTGCGCTGTTGATCATGTTGCCCCAGCTGTTGGTTGTCGGATCGACACCGATATTGATGTATGAGAGTACAGCCTCGGCAAGCACCAGCCCGCTGAAATCGAGCACCACGGCAATCAGCACGATATGCATCACGTTCGGCACCAGGTGACGCATGAGAATACGGAAATGCCCGACACCGAATGCCTGGGCCGCCTGCACATAGTCCAGCTCCCTGATCTTCAGCGCCTCGCCGCGCAGCAGGCGGCAGAGCCCTGTCCAGCTCGTCACGCCGAGAATGATACAGAGAAACAGCAGGCGCATGTCCGCACGTTCGAGGCTCGAGGTGAATGCCTCGGCATTGTTGTCCATGTAGACCTGCAGCATCAGCACGGCCGCGGCGATCAGCAGCACGCCGGGAATCGAGTTCAGCGTGGTGTAGAGATACTGGATGGCATCGTCGACCCAGCCGCGAAAATAACCGGCCATGACACCGAGCAGGATGGCAGCCGGCAGCATCACCAGCGTCGTCAGGGTACCAAGCACGAGCCCGGTGCGAATGCTCTTGAGCGCCTGGTAAAAGACATCCTCGCCGACCTTGTCCGTACCTAGGATATGGTAGTCCTGCGAGAGATTGGCA
>JASFFK010000078.1:0-8610 GCA_050124335.1 Chromatiales bacterium
GACATCCCGGGCTGGCCGGATTATCAGAACATGTCGAGACAGCAAACGCGGAAATTGGCCGGATCTTCTCTGTCTCTGTCGGTCAGCTGCAGGAGATGCCTGATGCTGAGGAGAAGCAGGAGAAAATAAAAGGCCGGTGACTTGCACCGGCGCTTGGGGGGGGTGAGCTGCCGGAATCAGACGCAGCCGGTCGGCTTGGGCAGTCCGCCGTACTTCGTGATCGGTTTCATGGGACCTGTCGTCCAGAGCTTGAAAAGATCCTTCTTGTCGCGCTTGATATGCTTGGCGAAGATACGAATCGCAGGGACGACATTCTCCTGCTCGTAATATTCACGCGCCTGCATGATCTGTTCCCATTTTTCATCATCCAGCTCGATACCGTCGGCTTCTGCCATGGCCCTGCCAATTTCCGGGGTCCAGTCGTCCATACTGACGAGATAGCCGTCGCCGTCACGTTCTGGAAGTTCAACACTCATACACTACTCCTGTTAGTTCAGTCGTTTTCAAAAAACCAAGTAATTTAGTAAAGATTATAGTATGCAATGTATCGCTGCAAGCGATCAAATACAACCTCATTTTTTATTGGGAATAGCCACGATGATGGCCCCGTGCTGCCGTTACGGTTGCATCCCTGATCTCATGGTCTATGTTTTTCTAACAATCCCGGGCATGTATTCAGCGTGGAGACCAGCTCACTTCATGTGAGGCAGGAACCACTTCCGGCCAACGCCGGCAGGCCGTCATCGGGGGCGATGCATACCACGGAATCTGCAGATATCCGGCTCGCCGGAATGAACAGGGAGCGCATGATCAGGAGACAGGAGGGAGCCTTATGAACAGAAGATCAACGATCAGGGTCTTGCAGGGCCTGCTGAAGGACGAAGGATACAGAATCGGGACTGTCGATGGCATCCCGGGGCCGAAAACCGAGGCCGGTCTCATGAAGGCGCTCGGGAAACGTGCATGCAGGTTGCCTGAAGGCTGGGAATCCTGGCCCAGGACGCGCCTTGTTACCCTGTACCTGCAACTCTGTTGCCATGAGCATGATATCGATGCGGGCAAGGTTGATGGCTATTGGGGGCAGGTCACGGATTATGCCTACTCTGTTCTGAAGGCCTTGAGACAGACCGGCAGCATGCCACCACTATGGCGTGATAGAGAGCCACTCGATACCAATCCACATGACTGGCCGGTCCAGAAGAGAGCAGCCATGACCGCTTTTTTTGGCAGGCCCGGAACCAATCTGGTTACGATCAATGTCCCTTATACCCACTGTCTTGCATGGGACCAGCGTGTCAAGGTCAACAGGATCACCTGCAACAGGAAAGTGGCCGACAGCCTTGTGCGGGTGCTATCCAATGTCAAGGAGCACTATGGACTCGACGGTATCGATGCGCTGGGACTCGATCTCTACGGGGGCTGTTTCAACAATCGCATCATGCGTGGCGGCAGCCGCAAGTCGACACACGCCTGGGGCATCGCACTTGATTACAATCCCTCCAATAACAAGCTGCGCTGGGGACGGGGCAGGGCGCATTTCGCCCGCCCGGAATACGAAAAGTGGTGGGAATGCTGGGAGAAAGAGGGCTGGGTCAGCCTGGGCCGTGAGAAGAACTTCGACTGGATGCACGTGCAGGCAGTCAAATTGCGCTGAGATGAGGCTGACACAGCGGATCGACTTGCGGGGCATGGAAGCCCCGGCATCATGCTCCCGATCGACCTCTAGAGCTGGCGGATTTTCATTATCTGCGCCTGCAGATTGGCAAGGGCTTTCTCGGCATCAACAAGCTTTTCGCGCTCCTTCTGCACGACCGCTCCGGGAGCCTTGTCAACAAACCCCTTGTTCGAGAGCTTCTTCTCGAGACGCTCGATCTCGCCGTCGAACCTGCCGATTTCTTTCTCGAGGCGCTTGAGCTCCGCATCCTTGTCAATCAGTCCTGCCATGGGGATCAGGACACGCATGTCGCCGACGAGGGTAATGGCCGACTCGGGCTCATCGTCAGATTCGTAGAGCACGTTGATGGATTCGGTGCGGGCAAGAAAATCAAGATAGGCACGGTGGTCGATGGCGCGCTGCTCGTCAATCGGCGTGCACTGTGACAGTAGCACGGGGACCTGCTTGCCCGGTGAGATATTCATCTCGCCCTTGATCTTGCGAATCCCGAGGATGAACTGCATGACCCACCGCATCTCGTCTTCTGTATAGGTGTCCAGCAGTGACTCCTCGGCAACGGGCCAGGGCTGCTGCATGATTGTCTTGCCCTTGACGCCAGCAAGCGGGCCGACCTGTTGCCAGATCTCCTCGGTGATGAAAGGAATGACCGGGTGAGCAAGTCGTAACAGTGTCTCGAGCACTGTCACGAGTGTCTTGCGCGTCCCGCGCCGTGCAGCTTCGGTGCTGTTTTCATCGTTCAGCACGGTCTTGGAGAGTTCGAGGTACCAGTCGCAGTACTCGTTCCATGTGAACTCGTAGATTGCCTGTGCCGCGTGATCGAAGCGGTATCCCTCGATGGCCTCTGTGACATTGATGATCGTATGCTGCAGTCGCGAACGGATCCAGCGATCAGCCAGCGAGAGTTTCGTATCGCTGCTGGTCCCTGTTCCCGGTGCGGCACCGCAATCCTTGCCCTCTGTATTCATGAGCACATAGCGTGCGGCATTCCAGAGCTTGTTGCAGAAATTCCGGTATCCCTCGATACGACCGGCATCCAGCTTGATATCACGGCCGGTAGCGGCCAGTGCGGCGAAGGTGAAGCGCAGTGCGTCAGTGCCATAGGCCGGTATGCCTTCCGGGAAGTTCTTGCGTGTGAGTTTCTCGATACGCTCGGCGAGCTGTGGCTGCATCATGCCGCGTGTGCGCTTGGCGACGAGTGTATCGAGATCGATGCCGTCGATGACGTCAATCGGGTCGAGCACGTTGCCCTTGGACTTGGACATCTTCTGCCCCTCGGCATCGCGCACCAGGCCGTGCACATAGACTTCATGGAAGGGGACTTCGTCCATGAACTTCAGTCCCATCATGATCATCCGGGCGACCCAGAAGAAGATGATGTCAAAACCTGTGACCAGTACATTGGTCGGGTAGAAGGCATCCAGGCGATCTGTCTTGTCCGGCCAGCCCAGGGTTGAAAAAGGCCAGAGCGCGGAGCTGAACCAGGTATCCAGCACATCCTCGTCCTGGTGCAGCGGGTAATCGGCCGCGAGGCCGTGTTTTTCACGAACCTCCTGTTCGGAACGGCCGACATAGATATTTCCGTGAGTGTCGTACCACGCAGGAATCCGGTGTCCCCACCAGATCTGGCGGCTGATGCACCAGTCCTGGATGTTGCGCATCCATTCAAAGTAGGTGTTCTTCCAGTTGTCCGGTACGAAACGGATTCGGCCGGTTTCGACTGCTTCAATCGCGGGCTTTGCCAGAGGCTCGATCTTCACATACCACTGGTCGGTCAGGTAGGGCTCGATAACGGTGCCGGAACGGTCGCCACGCGGCACCATGAGCTTGTGGTCGACGATCTTCTCGAGCAGCCCTGCGGCCTCGAGGTCTGCAACGATTGCCTTGCGCGCCTCGTAACGGTCCATGCCGATATAGGCTGCAGGAATCAGTTCGCCTTCATCACGATCGTTGTCGCGGATTGCGGCATCGATGGTCAGGATATTGATGAGCCCGCCGTGTGGTTGCCTGCTGATCACGGTTTCGTCACGGTGGCGCAGCCAGACCGCGTAGTCGTTGAAATCGTGGGCAGGGGTGATCTTCACGCAGCCGGTACCGAATTCCGGATCGGCATGTTCGTCGGCGATGATCGGAATCCTGCGGCCTGTCAATGGCAGTTCGACGAGTTCGCCGATGAGATGCTTGTAGCGCTCGTCTTCGGGATTCACCGCGACGGCGCAGTCACCGAGCATGGTTTCCGGTCGTGTGGTCGAGACAACGAGATGGCCGGTGCCATTGGAGAGCGGGTAGCGCATGTGCCACATGTGGCCCTGTTCCTCTTCCGATATCACCTCGAGGTCGGAGACGGCCGTGTGCAGCTTGGGATCCCAGTTGACGAGGCGCTTGCCGCGATAGATCAGGCCCTCCTCGTAGAGCCGGACGAACACCTCCTTGACGGCCTCTGAAAGGCCCTCGTCCATCGTGAAACGCTCGTGTTGCCAGTCGAGTGAGGAGCCGAGACGGCGCAGCTGGCGCGTGATGTTTCCGCCGGATTCCTTTTTCCATTCCCAGATGCGATCGATGAATGCCTCACGGCCCAGGTCGTGACGAGACTTGCCCTCGGCCTCGAGCTGTCGCTCTACAACCATCTGGGTCGCGATACCGGCATGGTCTGTTCCCGGTTGCCAGAGCGTGCGACGCCCCTGCATGCGGTTGAAACGGATCAGGGTATCCATGATGGTGTTGTTGAAGCCATGGCCCATGTGGAGGCTCCCCGTGACATTCGGGGGCGGTATCATGATGCAGTAGGCACCGTCTCCCTCGTCGGCTGGAGCGAACCACCCGTTTTTCTCCCAGGTTTCGTACCAGCGTTGCTCGATGCTGTGTGGATTGTAGGTCTTGTCCATGGGTAATGGCTTTCATGAAAAAACAGTCAGCCATTATATCGGATGGGCCGGAGAGGGTCAGTTAGTGACCAGCCTCTTTGTATTCCCCGGATTGCAGCAGTTCCGGTTAACCAGGGGGCGGGTGTCAGGTTGCCATATCGAATCAGAAAAAAGTCGACACGCGGCAGTTACCGTCTGCCAGGTGATGAGGTTTCTGCCAGTGGTGTAAAGCAAGGACGGACGCCGGCGTTGGCGAAGTCATATGCAGGTTGCCGGGTTCTCAGATGATCAGCAGGTAGAGAATGATCAGCAGAACCAGCGCTGATCCGAGAATGAGGCCGATTTTGTTACAGGAAGACATCCCTTGACCAACCTTCGGGGCGTAACTGTAGTGTATTGAATCAGGCTTCAGTCTACATCAAATCCGCCCGGTTCATACCTGATATATCTAAATTGCCAGAGTGGTCACAGGTGTGGAGGATATCGCTGCGCAATCTGTCCGCGAGCCCTGGCTAGACAGGTAATTCCTCGACCTGCAGGGTCTTCCCGCTGAGGGTTGCGAGACGAGAGGCACAGCCGGCGACCCCGCCGCTGCACCAGAAACGCTGGCGACCCTCGCGAGCGGAAGGGGATCGTAACCCGGATTCATCCAGCTTGCGGAGAAGCTGCCGTGCAACGGCCTCACCCGAGTCGATGAGTTGCACGCCAGGTCCCGCAATCTCCCCGATCAGCGTTTTGACGAGCGGATAGTGGGTGCAGCCAAGCACGATGACATCCGCGCCCTCCTCGTGAAATGGCTGAATAAAGCGTGTCAGCAGCTTGCGCAGGCGAATCGAGTGCAGCTTGCCCCTTTCGATCTCTTTCGCAAGGCCGGGACAGGGGCGCGAGATAATCCGCTTGTCGCCCGAAAAGCGGCTTTCGAGGTGGCCGAATTTCTCGCCGGAGAGCGTGCCCGGTGTCGCCATGACACCGATGACGCCGCTCCCGGTGCATTCTGCTGCAGGCTTGATCGCTGGCTCGATGGCGACCACCGGGACTTCAAGTTCGTCACGCAACAGATCGACGGCCAGTCCCGTAGCTGTGTTGCAGGCGACGACGATCGCCTTGCAGCCTTGCTTCTCGACCAGGAACCTGGCGATTTTCAGGGACCGGTCGCGCACCACTGCCCGCGGTTTTTCCCCGTAGGGCATCCAGGCCGAGTCGGCAACATAGCAGAGGTCTTCTGCTGGCATCAGCTTGCGTATTTCACGCAGGACGGAGAGCCCGCCGATACCCGAGTCGAAGATTCCGACCGGGCCGTCAGGATTCGCCGTCTGCCGGGTATTACTTCGCGTCATCAGCCTGAAGCAGGCATCCGGCGGGGCAGGAAGGGGAAGTCTCTCCAGTCCCTGCCACTTTCCCGGCTGCCCCGGCATTATTGGAAAAACGCATATGTTTCAGGTGCATGTATGGATTTTGTGGAACGGGCGCTGCCGCAAGACGGCACATTAGATTGCTGATCAATTTTGAAGTCAAGAAGCGGCGGGTGTTCGCGGTGACTGGCCTGCTGACGAGTTGACGCAGGGGCTGGCACGACGTATGATTTGCGCCCTTGCAGGCCAAGCCTGTAATACGGGGTATAGCGCAGTCTGGTAGCGCGCCTGCTTTGGGAGCAGGATGTCGGGAGTTCGAATCTCTCTACCCCGACCAGATCATTCTTCCGGCAAGCGCCGGGGAAGATTGGCAAGCAGCAGGTCATCGCAGAATATGCGCCCGTAGCTCAACCGGATAGAGCATCGGCCTTCTAAGCCGAGGGTTGCAGGTTCGAGTCCTGCCGGGCGCGCCATCACACCGATAGTTTCTATGGTGGGTGTAGCTCAGTTGGTAGAGCCCCGGATTGTGATTCCGGTCGTCGTGGGTTCAAGTCCCATCATCCACCCCAATCCTCAAACCCTGCTGCAATCTGGCTGCAGGGTTTTTTCTTTTCCGGGTACCCACTCTGTCAGGAAAGTCGAATGCGGTTGCAAGGGCCGGCAGGGCCGTCACTGGCTGGTTCTCACAGCCTGTGGCAGCTGCTTTTCCATGCGGTAATCATCCATCACGAAACCTTCGCCGATATCAGCCACGACTTCACCGGTGACGCTGAATCCCCAGCGCTCGTAGGCCCTGATGGCGGTTCTGTTCATGCGGTTGACAGTCAGCCAGATCCGGCTGCAGCCTTTCTCCTGTGCCAGCCCGGTGATGTACTCGCTTGCGGCATAGCCGCCACCCTTGCCGCGCATGTCGTGACACAGGTAAATCTTGCTGATGAAGAGTGCTTGTTCGCCGGAGTCTGCATGCACTGCCAGGTAGCCTGCGGGTCTGCCATCGATGAGGATCAGGGCATAGTGGTAACCATCATCGATCTGCTTCCGGATAGCCGACTTGCTCTGGAAGCACCCAAGCATGTAGACGATTTGCTCGTTACTGATGATTGACGGGTAGTGTTCGCGCCAGATTTCGTCTGCCAGCGCCGATACCGTGGCGATCTCCTCTTCGTCCGTGACAGGTTTGAAATCGATCATGCGTGTTTGTATCAGCCATAGATCTGTTTGGGCAGCCAAAGTACCAGATCGGGGAAGATGATGCACAGCGCCAGCCCGGTCGCCTGAAGACAGAGGAAAGGCAGCGAGGACTTGTAGATTTGCGCCATGGTGATACCCGGTGGAGCAACACTCTTGAGGTAGAAGAGGGCGTAGCCGAAAGGCGGGCTCAGGAAGGACATCTGCATGTTGACCATGTAGACCACACCGAACCAGAGCGCCACGTCCTCGGGGGCAACGCCCGGTAATCCGAAGACACCGTCGAACTGCATGGTCTTCATCAACGGGACAAAAATCGGCACGGCCAGCAGCAAGATGCCGACCCAGTCGAGGAACATGCCGAGAATGATGAGGATAATCATCATGACGATCAGGATCTGATAGGGGCCGAGACCGAGACCATTAAGCGACTCGTTGACGAACTCCTGTCCGCCATTGACGACATAAAAACCGACGAACAGCGTTGCACCGAAGATGATCCAGAGCACCATGCCGGTGACCTTGAGAGTCGTGATGGCTGCGGAACGCACGTTTTCCCAGCTCAGGCGACGGTGCATGGCAGCGACTACGATCGCGCCAAAGGTTCCCACGCCGGCTGCCTCGACCGGTGTGGCGATGCCGGCGAAGATGATGCCGAGCACGAGCATGACCAGCACGATGGGCGCGAACATCTTGTTCAGCAGCCGCATCTTCTCGCTGAACGAAACGCGTTCCTCGACCGGTAGCGGGGGGCCTGCCTCCGGTTTGAAAGTGGTGTATACAATCACGAAGAGAATGTAGAGCCCCGAGAGAATGAGGCCGGGAATCACCGCGCCGACGAACAGTTCACCGACCGATTGCTGTGCGACGACCGCGAAGAGGATCGCGAGGATCGAGGGGGGAATGAGGATGCCGAGCGTGCCGCCGGCGAGAATCGATCCGCATGCGATGGTCGGGTGATAGTTCCGTCTTACCATGGCGGGCAGCGCGATGAGACCCATAGTGACCTCGGTCGCGCCGATGACACCACACATGGCAGCCAGCAGCGTCGAGGCAATGATTGTCGAGATCGCGAGACCACCGCGCAGGCCGCCAAGCAGCTTGTAGACCATGTCATAGAGTTCCTCGATGATGCCGGCACGCTCGAGCATCGAGGCCATGAAAATAAACAGCGGGATGGCCGACAGCTGGTAGTCGGTCATGAGCGGGAAGATGCGTGAGGGCAGGATGTTCAGCATCTGCGCATCCCCGAAAATGAACAGGAAGACACAGGCCAGTCCCCCGGTGACAAACGAGAGTGGCAGGCCCGCCATGAGCAGCAGGGCCAGTGATCCGAACATCAGGATCGTGAGCCAGAAAATGTCGATTTCAATCCCCATGACTGCCTCCGGCACGGATCATCGCTTCCTCCGATTCGTCGTGGTGCTCCGGTGGCGGGTGCAGCACGTAGTGAATATCCTTGAGCAGGATCGCGATACCCTGAAGCAGGATCAGCGCGGCACCGAACGGCAGAGCGAACTTGACAGGGTAGTAC